>DAWBYD010000269.1:0-2743 GCA_052278285.1 Collinsella sp.
GCCCACACGGCAGGGCGTGCACTTGCCGCAGCTCTGGGTGGAGCACAGGTTGACGAGCGCCGCCGTAAACTCAACGGGGCACGGGGCGAGCGAACTCACCGCCAGACGGCGTCCAAGCGCATCGTGTAGGTCGTCCATGACGGCCTGAGCGTGGCTGCGTTCCATTACGTGCAGTCGAGCCATAAGATCCCCTCTCACATGGCAGCCCGGAGGCGAGGCCGGGCGAAATTGCTACACGCACAACACTGACCTAAAAAGTTGTTAGGTCTCCACACGGTTCGGCAGGCGGTATGAAATGTCACCCTCGGCGGTGAAATAGAACATTACCGCAGATAAATGCCATATTTGATAAAACGCGTTACCAAATGACAATGCCCCGCCCACGCAATCACGTGGACGGGGCATTGCTCCAGGCATGCTGTCAGCGACCCTGTTGCTTTTACTTAAGCTCGGGCCAGTAACCCTTGTTGGCCTCGATCATGTCGTCGAGAACCTCCTTGGCGACCTTCATCGACGGCACGGTCTTGTTCAGCGTAAAGGCCTTGAGCGCCTTCTCGTACGAACCCTCGATCGTAGCCTCGACCACGAGCTTCTCGGAGTTCAGCTGCTGCATCATGAGGCCCTGCTGGAACAGAGGAATGTTGTCGCGGCTGATGACCTCGGGGCCGTTCTTGCCAATGTAGGCAGGCAGCTCGACCATAGCGTCGTAGGGCATGTTGGGGATAGCGCCCTTGTTCTCGCAAATGACCAGGAAGCGCTGCTTGGTGTCGTTCTTCAGAGCGATGGCCAGATCGGCAATCCAGTCGCCGTGGCTGCCCGCATAGAACGTGCTCTCGTCGATCTCGCCCGTCTTCTCGTAATGGTCGATACCATCAAAGAGGTTCTTCTCACGCGTCTCCTCAACCTCGTTAGCACGGGTGCGCTCGGGGTTGGAGTGCTCGACGAACTCCTTCTGCTGCAGGTAGTAGTTCAGATACGTGTTGGGCAGGTACTCCGGGAAGCACTCCATGATCTCGTACTCGCCCTTCCAGACGTAGTACCAGCTGCCATTGGTGTGGCGGTTCTGCTCGGGGTGCTCGTCGACGGCCTCCTCGGGCTTCTTTGCCATGAGCGAGCCCATGCCCTTGAGGTAAGAGTCGGGCAGCAGAATCTCATGCTCCTTGATGTACTCGCGCAGCTGCGGGAGCACCTCCTCGCCCTTGTGACGGATCGAGGTGAACCAACCAAAGTGGTTGAGACCAAAGTAATCGTACTCGACATCCTTCTTGTCGATATCGAGTGCGGCGCAAACCACGTCGATAATCGCGATCGGCATGTCGCAGATGTTGATGATACGAGCGTTGGGGCGCAGCACACGGCAGCCCTCGGAGACGATGGCGGCAGGGTTGGAGTAGTTGAGAATCCAGTAGTCCTTCTTGGCGTACTTCTCAACGTCATCGATCAGCTCGACCATGGGGAAGATGGTGCGCATGCCGTAGGCAAGGCCACCGCAACCGCAAGTCTCCTGACCCACGCAGCCGTGACGCAGCGGAATCTTCTCGTCCTGCTCGCGCATGGCGTAGCCGCCCACGCGCATCTGGGCAAACACGAAGCTCGCGTCGGTAAAAGCCGTCTTTTTGTCGGTGGTCACCGTGAGCTTGATGTCCAGGCCGAGGTCCTCGTGCAAAATCCAGTCCACGAGCACGCCGATCTTGCGCTGGCGCTCCTCGTTGATGTCGTACAGACGAATCTCGTCAACGTCGAGCTCGTCCTTGCGCAGGGCGATGGACTTGACGATGCCGGGGGTAAAGGTGGATCCGCCACCACACAGAGTAATGATCATTGTTTACTGCTCCTTCTCAATTGCGTTTTCGACCTTGTCGCGCATCTCGGCGACCTTCATGCCAAAGATGATCTGGATATTATTGCCGTTGCGGTTGATGCCGCTGTTGGGCACGTGGTTGATGAGGTCCTCATTGATGAGGTCCGGGTTCTTAACGTTCACGCGGAGACGCGTAAAGCAGTTCTCGAGCTCCTCGATGTTGTCCTTGCCGCCAAGACCTGCGACCAGGTCGGCAATACCTGCATCGACGCCCTCTGCGGGAGCTGCGGCAACAGCGCCCTGCTTCACCGCGACAGACGCGGCGGCCTCGCCCTCGGCAACGGACTCGGCGAGCTCGGACTCCTCCTCGCGACCAGGCGTGTGAAGGTTGAGCTTCTTAATAAGGAAGGTGAAGAGGAAGAAGTACAGAGCGGCGTTGACGACTCCAAGCACCAGCATAACCGGCCAGTTGGTCTTATCGACACCGAGAACCAGGTTGGAAACCACGATGTTGATGATGCCGCCTGCAGTCGAAGCGGGCACGGAGAGGACCTTGAGCAGGACCAGGAAGATGCCGGAAAGAACCGAGTGAACGACAAAGAGCACGGGAGCGGCAAAGACAAAGAGGAAGTCCATGGGCTCGGTGACACAGGAGAGCACGGCGGTGATGATCAGCGGGATAATAACGGCCTTGGTCTTATCCTTGTTCCCCTTGTAAGCGGTGACGATAAAGGCGAGACCGATACCGATGTAGGGCCACAGGTTGTTAAAGGTATAGCTGTTGAAGTAGGTGCTATCGGAGAAGGGCTGGCCCGTCATTGCCATCTCGGCGACACGGAT
Source organism: Collinsella sp. (assembly GCA_052278285.1). GTDB lineage: Bacteria > Actinomycetota > Coriobacteriia > Coriobacteriales > Coriobacteriaceae > Collinsella. The sequence continues at coordinate 2,642 of DAWBYD010000269.1, forward strand.
GGGGTAGGCGCCGGCGATAACCTGATCGCCCAGTGTCAGGGTGCCACCCCCATCGGAGAACTGGAACGGGGAGTAGATGAGGTGGTGCCTGTCTCTTATACA
>DAWBYD010000270.1:0-2496 GCA_052278285.1 Collinsella sp.
CATCGGCAACGGCACCGCCAGCCGCGAGACCGAGGAAGTCGTCTCGGAGTTCATTGCCGAGCAGGCGCCCAGCCTTCGCTACACCATCGTTAACGAAGCCGGCGCGTCCGTGTACTCCGCCTCCGAGCTCGCCAGCCAGGAATATCCCGACCTGGACGTCACCGTGCGTGGCGCCATGAGCCTGGGCCGCCGCCTGCAAGACCCGCTGGCAGAGCTCGTCAAGATCCCGCCCCAGTCCATCGGCGTTGGCCAGTACCAGCACGACCTTGACCAGGCCGAGCTTTCGCGCACGTTGGGCCATGTGGTGGAGGACGTCGTCAACCGCGTGGGCGTCGACGTCAACACCGCAAGCGCGAGCCTGCTGGGATACGTATCGGGCATCACGCCGAGCGTGGCCAAAAACATCGTGGCCTACCGCGAGGAAAACGGCGCCTTTACCGATCGCCGCCAGCTCAAGAAGGTCCCCAAGCTGGGACCCAAGGCGTACCTCAACGCCGCGGGTTTCCTGCGCATCAGCGGCGGCAAGAACCCGCTCGACGCGACAAGCGTCCACCCCGAGAGCTACGAGGTGGCCGCGGCCGTCCTGGAGCGCGCCGGCGTTAAATCAAGCGAGCTCAGCCGCGGCGGCGTGCCCGACATCGAGCGCCGCCTAGGCAGCATCTCGGCGCTGGCAAGCGACCTGGACTGCGGCACCCTCACGCTCATCGACATTGTCAACGAGCTCAAGAAGCCCGGTCGCGACCCGCGCGACGACGCGCCCGAGGTGGGCTTTAGCCGCTCAGCGCTTTCCATCGACGACCTGGAGCCCGGCATGGAGCTCAAGGGCACGGTGCGCAACGTTGTGGACTTTGGTGCCTTCGTCGACGTGGGCGTGCACCAGGACGGCCTCGTGCACATCTCCAAACTGGCCAACCGCTTTGTCAAGCACCCGAGCGACGTGGTGCGCGTCGGTGACACGGTCAAGGTGTGGGTTGAAAAGGTCGATCGCGACCGCAAGAAGATCTCCCTCACCATGGTGCAGGGGAAGTAAACCGCCAAAGCAGGGGTACCCCCTGCAGCGACGTGCAAAATCGCGAGTATTCTGCAAATTCCGCCGTTCCGGATGCCCCTCAGAGGCGAAAAAGCAAAAACAGCCCCCGTTTTAGCGTCGTCAGAGCCAAAACGGGGGCCGTTCCATGCTTCGGTTAACTGATAAAGACCTTTACCTTGCTGAATACTCTCAATTTTGCACGTCGCTACAGGGGATACCCTTGCTTACGGCAGAATATGAAAGCCGAGCGAGGCGATATCCTTGGCAAAGCCGCGGACGGTGTCGAGCGAGACCTCGTACGGGTCGCGACCGATGTTCTTCCGCTTGGCCAGGATGCTGTTGGGCACCGTAATGATCTGGCAACCGCAGGCCTCGGCCTGGTAAATGTTGATGAGCTCGCGCGTGGACGCCCACAGGACCTCACAGTTGGGCTTGGCGGCGGCCTTCTTAACCGACTCCGTCATAAACGGAATGGGGTCGACGCCGGTGTCGGCGATGCGGCCGGCAAAGAGCGAGATGATGGACGGCGTCTCGGCGTCAACGGCCTCGACCATCTCATCGACCTGCGTAGGCGTAAAGATGGTGGTGACGTTGACCTTGATGCCGTCGGCGGAAAGCTTGCGGACCAGCTCGGCGGTGGACTCGCCCTTGGTGGTCACGCACGGAATCTTGACGTAGACGTTCTCGGCCCAGGTAGCGATCTCGCGGGCCTCGACCTCCATGGTCTCGACGTCGTCGGCAAAGACCTCAAACGAGACGGATACATCGGTGATGTGGGCCAGGACCTCCTTGGCAAACGCGCGGTAATCCGTCACGCCGCCCTTCTTCATAAGGGACGGGTTGGTCGTGAAACCCTGAACGTTGCCGTTCTCGTACATGTCGAGCATGCCCTCGAGGTTTGCACCGTCAGCGAACACCTTGATTGCCATCTGCCTGATTCCTTTCGTCTGCATATGGACGTTGAACTGCTAAACACTTTACCTATGTTTATCAAGGCGTGAGCTGCGGGTTTTTATCTTCTCGGTGAACGGTATAAACGCTTTAGCGTTTTTGAGCACACCCTCCAGCGACAAAACGATTTTGCAGGGCGGGCTGATTTGAGCCGCCCGCCGCGGGTGAACGGTAATTGGGGGTTCCCGCTAGATCAACCCAAAGTGGCGCATCGCTGTGACGCTGCCGTCGTGCGCGACATCGTCGGTCACGTAGTCGGCGACCGCCTTGACCTCGGGCACGGCGTTGCCCATGGCCACGGCCGTCTCGACGGCGACGAGCATGCCCAGGGCGTTGCCCGAATCGCCAAAGCCAAAGGTGCGTGCGTTGCCAGCGCGGCCCAGATACTCCAGCGCTCACGTCACACCCACGCCCTTGTCGATGCCTTTGGGGCTCAGCTCGCGGTTTGCTTGCTGGGCTCGCTTGGAAGATCGGCGGTAAACGCGTCTCCCAGTCAATCCGGCGCCGCCGAGGCA
>DAWBYD010000271.1:0-14728 GCA_052278285.1 Collinsella sp.
CAAGGGCTACGGCATCATTGCCGGCGTTTCGGTCAACTCTGGCAATGCCAACGCCGCCACGGGTGAGACCGGTCTTGCCTGCGCGCGCGAGACCTGCAACATCGCCTCGCAGGTCATCGGCTGCGAGCCCCAGCAGATTCTGGTCGCCTCCACGGGCGTAATTGGTCAGATGCTGCCGATCGACACGTTTGAGACTGCCGTTCCCGCCGCCTACGAGGCGCGCTCCGACCACGGTGGCGCCGATGCCGCCCGCGCTATTATGACGACCGACACGCACTCCAAGGAGTATGCCGTGTGTTACCGCAGCGAGGCCGCGGGGCACGCAGGCAATGCCTATACGGTGGGTGGTATGTGCAAGGGCTCGGGCATGATCATGCCCAACATGGCCACCATGATCGCGGTCATCACTACCGATGCCCCTGTCGAGCCGGCGGCGCTCCATGCCTAGTTGCTCTCTACCGTCAAGCAGACCTTTAATAAGGTAACGGTCGACTCCGCCACCTCGACTAACGACACCTGCATCATGCTTGCCTCCGGCGCTGCTGCCGCGGATGCCGAACCCATTGTCGAGGGCTCCGACGCCTTCGATGAGCTGGCCTTTGCCGTGCATGAGGTGTGCGAGAGCCTGGCGCGCAACATCGCCGCAGATGGCGAGGGCGCATCCAAGCTCGTGACGGTTAACGTCACCGGTGCCGCGAACGACGAGGAGGCCGATATCGCCGCCCGTGCTGTCGCCAACTCGCCGCTCGTCAAGACCTGCATCGCCGGCCACGACTGCAACTGGGGCCGCGTTGCCATGGCGCTCGGCAAGTGCGGCGTGCAATTTAACCAAGAAGATGTGTCCATCGATATGATGGGTATGCCCGTCTGCCGCGACGGCCTGACCGTTCCCTTTGACGAGGACGAGGCGCTGCGTCGCTTTGAGGCGCCCGAGATCGTGATCTCAGCAGACCTGGGCGCAGGGGACGCGGCGACCACCGTGTGGACTTGCGACCTCACGCACGAGTACATCTCCATTAACGGTGATTACCGTTCCTAGAGTCCCGATGTGCCGCGCGTCCCGCTGCAATCGCGGGCAACGAGGTGCGGCGCGATAGCTACACGAAAGACGAGGCAGACTATGAAGTTCGCACGCGATTGCCGCTCGAACGAATCCAACGAAGTTACCGCGCAGCTGCTGTTCGAGGCGCTGCCATGGATTAAGAACCTGACCGGTAAGACGGTCGTTATCAAGTACGGCGGTGCCGCCATGGTCGACGAGCAACTGCGTCGTGACGTGATGAGCGACATCGTCTTGCTCAAGATTATCGGCATGCGTCCTGTTATCGTCCACGGTGGCGGCAAGGCCATCAACGAGGCGCTCAGCCACTACGACATCCCCGTCGAGTTTAAGAACGGCCAGCGCGTGACTACGCCTGCCACCATGGACATCGTGCGCGAGGTACTGGGTGGCAAGGTCAATCAGGAGCTGGTCGCGGCGCTCAACCACCACGGCAACCTGGCCGTGGGCGTGTCCGGCAGCGACGCCGGCACCCTTATCGCCGAGCCACTCGACCCAGAGCTCGGCCGCGTAGGCAAGGTCACGCACGTCAACACCGACTATATCGAGCGTTTGCTCGACAGCGAGTACATTCCCGTTATCGCCACGGTCGCGGCGGGGGAGGACGGTGGCTTCTTCAACATCAACGCCGATACCGCCGCCGGTGCCGTCGCGGCGGCGCTCCACGCGCATAAGGTGATCTTCCTTACCGACGTCGATGGCCTGTATAAGGACTTTAGCGACAAGGATTCGCTCATCTCCAACCTGACGCTCGACGAGGTTAATGAGATGCTCTATGGGGGCGAGGGCGACAAAGGCATGATTCCCAAGCTACGCGCCGCTGTCGATGCGCTTGCCGCCGGTGTGTTCCGAGCCCACATCATCAACGGCACGACGCCGCACTCGCTGCTGCTGGAGCTGCTGACCGATGCTGGCGTCGGTACCGTGATCCACTCCACCGAGACGGCTTACGAGTTCGATACGCACCCGCACCCGCTTTCGACCTTTGCGGCACGCCTGACCGAGAACCTCGACGAGGTCGAGAAGCTCCAGACGGTCTAGCTGACCCGCGGTCGTCGCGTCCCTGCACCCATAACCCTGCGCCGTATGGCGCCCAACGAAAGGCATCCCATGTCACTTGCAACTCAACAATCGCTCGAATCCCATTACGTTATGCATACTTTTGGTCGTTCTCCGGTAGAGTTTGTCGAAGGTCACGGTATGAAGCTCACCGGTGATGACGGCCGTGAGTATCTTGATTTTCTTGCCGGTATCGGTGTGTGCAGCCTTGGCCACGGCAACGCCGCAGTGCTCTCGGCGCTCGAGGCGCAGACCAAAAAGCTCATGCATGTCTCCAATTACTTCTACATCGAGCAGCGTGGACAGGTCGCGGCGCTGCTGTCCAAGCTTGCCAACGACGACGTAGATGGTGCGTGCGTGCTGGCCGATGCCATTGCCGCCGGCGATGAGACCACGGCCGCTGCGCTCGGTGCCCCGGCTGCGGACGAGCAGGTGTGGGAGACGTTCTTTGCCAATTCTGGTGCCGAAGCCAACGAGGGCTCGATGAAGCTCGCGCGTCTGTACGCCAAGCGTGCTGGTAACGGTGGCAACACCATCGTATGCATGCGCGGCGGCTTCCACGGCCGTACACTCGAGACCATTGCGGCCACCATGCAGGATTGGCTACAGGACAGCTTCCGTCCGCTGCCGGGCGGGTTTGTGGCCTGCACGCCCAACGATGTCGACGAACTGCGCGCAATCTTTAAGCAGCTGGGAAGCGAGGTCTGCGCCGTCATGCTCGAGCCGATTCAGGGTGAGAGCGGTGTGCACCCCATGACCGAGGAGTTTATGGCGGCGGCGCGCGACTTGGCACACGAGGTGGGCGCCGTTCTTATCGCCGACGAGGTCCAGTGTGGCATCTTCCGCTCCGGCAAGCCGTTTGCATTCCAGACCTATGGCGTGGAGCCCGACATTATGAGCCTTGCCAAGGGCATTGCCGATGGCGTGCCCATGGGTGCCGTGGTGGCAAAGAAAGAGATTGCCGACGTGTTTAAGCCGGGTGACCACGGCGCGACCTTTGGCGGTAGCTGCTTGGCTGTCGCGGCGTGCGCTGCGACGCTCTCCGCGCTCGTGCGCGGCGACTACGCTGAGCATGCCGCCAAGGTGGGTGCTTATATGGAGCAGGCGCTGGCTAAGCTTCCGCACGTGGTAGAGGTGCGTGGCCGTGGCCTGATGCTCGGCGGCGAGCTGGACGATACCGCGGGTGATGCACACGACGTTGTGGCCCGTGCATTGGGGGCTGGTGCCGTGATTAACGCTACGGGTGCCCATACGCTGCGTTTCCTGCCGCCGCTCGTCTGCGAGGAAGCCGACGTGGACAACCTGATCGAGATTTTGTCGGACGTTTTGGCGTAGCGAGAGTAAAACATAGCCAGTTTGAACGGGTTCCAGATCGTCGGTGCGTCATTTGATGCATGGTTGGACGGTCTGGAACCCTTTTTGCCATAAATCTGCAATGGCCAGGAGAGCCTTTGGACAAAAATGCCAAATATGAGTACTGTCACCAGTTGAATGTCATATTTGGCATTTTTGGCCACGGCCTTCGTGGCAGACGTGTTGGTGGGTCGAATCCCATGCGCCGGGCCAAACAAAAACGGTCCCCTTTCGAGGACCGTTTCCAATTCAATGGTGGGCGATGAGGGATTCGAACCCCCAGCCTTGTGCGTGTAAAGCACCTGCGCTAACCGTTGCGCCAATCGCCCGTGCGGAGAGAGTATAGCAAAACAATCGCCCCATTCACCTCATATCCATTAAAGGTAACCGGCGCGTGTCGGCGCGGAGCTGATTCAGTTGAGATTGCCTGAACATTCCGTCCCTCTTTACGCCCTCGGGTATACTCAAAAGCTACTGATTCGATTTGATACCCAGCAACAGCAGAGGGGATAGTATATGTGCGGTTTTGTCGGTTTTGTCGGTGGGACGGATAACCAATCCGAGGTGCTCACCAAGATGATGGACCGCATCGTCCATCGTGGTCCCGACATGGGCGGCCAGTTTATCGCCGGCCGCGTTGCCCTGGGCTTCCGCCGCCTGTCGATCCTCGACCTGACCGAGGCCGGCGCTCAGCCCATGGCCAATGAGGACGGCAGCGTCGTCATCGTCTTCAACGGCGAGATCTACAACTTCCAGGAGCTCCGTTCCGAGCTCGAGGCCAAGGGCTATAAGTTCCACTGCGGCGCCGACACCGAGAGCCTCCTGCACGGCTACGAAGAGTGGGGCGAGGCCGTACTCAATCGCTTGCGCGGTATGTACGCCTTCGTCATCTGGGACAAGAAGAAGAACAAGCTCTTTGGCGCCCGCGATATCTTTGGCATCAAGCCGCTCTACTACTATCCCATGGCCGATGCGGGCGACGGCGCGCCGGGTGTGCTCTTTGGCTCTGAGATCAAGAGCTTCCTGGACTATCCGCACTTCCACAAGGCGGTCAACAAAAAGGCCCTGCGTCCGTACATGACGCTGCAGTATTCGGCAACCGAGGAGACCTTCTTCGAGGGCGTCTACAAGCTGCCGCCGGCGCATTACTTTACCGTAGACATCCCGACCGGCAAGATGAACATCGAGCGCTATTGGGATTGCGATTACTCCGCCGTCGAGAAGCCGTTCGAGGAGTACGTCGACGAGCTGGATGAGGTTGTGCACGAGAGCGTCGAGGCCCATCGCATCGCTGATGTTAAGGTCGCTTCCTTCCTCTCCGGCGGCGTCGACTCCAGCTATATTGCCGCTTGCCTTATGCCCGACAAGACCTTCTCGGTGGGCTTCGATTACAAGAACTTTAACGAGACCAACTACGCCAAGGAGCTTTCCGATAAGCTCGGCGGCGAAAACGTTCGCAAGATGATTACCGCCGACGAGTTCTTCGGTGCGCTCGAGGACATCCAGTATCACATGGACGAGCCGCAGTCCAACTTGTCTTCCGTGCCGCTGTGGTTCTTGGCCGAGATGGCCCGCAAGGACGTTACCGTCGTGCTTTCGGGCGAAGGCGCCGACGAGCTCTTTGGTGGCTACGCCTACTACGAGGACACGGTCCCGGTGCGCAAGTACAAAAAGATGGTGCCGCTGCCCATCCGTCGCGCGCTCGGTAACCTGGCGCTGCATATGCCGTACTTCAAGGGACATAACTTCCTGGTCAAGGGTGCCGAGATCCCCGAGAAGTCGTTCCTGGGACAGGCTCTGGTATGGCCGGAGCGCGAGGTCGACGGCGTGCTCAAGCCCGAGTACAACACCGGCGATGGCGCCTTCGAGCTCGCTGCACCCATCTATGCGCGCGTGAAGGGTCAGCCCGAGCTGGTCAAGAAGCAGTACCTGGACATGAACATGTGGCTCCCGGGCGACATTCTGCTCAAGGCCGACAAGATGTGCATGGCACACTCGCTGGAGCTGCGCGTGCCCTTCCTGGACCGCAAAGTCATGGAGTTCGCCGAGCACATTCCCGACCGCTACCGCATCAACGAGAACGGCAACAAACAGGTACTCCGCCACGCTGCCAACAAGTCGCTGCCCGATGAGTGGGCCACCCGTCCCAAGGTGGGCTTCCCAGTACCGATCGTCTACTGGCTGCGCGAGCAAAAGTGGTACGACTACGTCAAGGAGTACTTCACCGCGCCGTGGGCAAGCGAGTTCTTCAATACCGACGAGCTCATGCACCTGCTCGATCTGCACTTTGCGGGCAAGGGCGATTTCCAGCGCAAGATCTATACGCCGCTCGTGTTCCTGGTGTGGTACAAGCGTTTCTTTATCGACGAGGGCCAGCCTTCTGTTAAGGCTGCCTAGTCTCGGCTTACGAATGCCTGTGCGTAACGGCTCCTCCGGGAGCCGTTTTTGCGCGAGCACGTTTCAGTTACTATGAAAACCGTCCCTGCCAAATGGCTGAGAAAGGTGAAAGATGCACCATTCGGATTCCGCGACCGTGACCACGGTCGATACGCTTGCCAAGCTGCTCGATGTGTGCGGCGAGCTGCGTGCTTCGGAGCAGGTTGACGAGCGCGCCGTGACCGGCTGTTCGTTTGATTCGCGCGCGGTTTCGGCGGGTGACGTGTTCTTTTGCAAGGGCGCTGCCTTTAAGCCCGCGTTTTTGAGCATGGCGCTCGATGCGGGCGCCGTCGCATTTGTGTGCGAAGAGTCGCTGGTCGAGTCTCTGGAGCCGCTGGCGCAGGAGAGCGGTGCTGCAATGTTGGTTGTTGATAGCGTACGCACAGCGATGGCGCTGTTGCCGCCCGAGGTCTACGACCGTCCCGACCATGACGTCAAGATCGTGGGCATCACCGGTACCAAGGGAAAGACCACGGCCGCTTTTATGCTCCAGTCCATCATCAAGGCGGCGGGCGAGTCCTGCGGCATGATCGGCTCGGTGAACACCGACGATGGTATCGAGTGCTACGAGAGCACCAACACCACGCCCGAGGCCCCCGAGGTCTGGCGCCATATCGCCAACTGTCGCGCGTCTGGTCGCCAGTCCATGGTCATGGAGGTCTCAAGCCAGGCGCTCAAGTACCAGCGCGTCGAGAACCTGCCGTTTGACGTAGCGTGCTTCCTCAACATCGGGCGTGACCACATCTCGCCGATCGAGCACCCGACCTTCGGGGATTATTTTAAGAGCAAGCTCAGGATCTTTGATCAGGCTAAGACCGCCGTAGTGAATCTGGGCACCGATGAAGTCGAACGCGTGCTGGAGACCGCGTCGACGGCCGAGCGCTTGGTGACCGTTGGCGTCGAGCATCCCGAGGCGAGCCTGTGGGCAAGCGATGTCCGCATGGTCGGCTTCAACATCGAGTTTAACCTGCATGGCATGAGCGCTGACGAGCCCGAGGAGGGGGAGAAGGTCCTGCTGGGTATCGCGGGAGACTTTAACGTGGAAAACGCGCTGGTCGCTATCGCCGCCGCGCGCGAGATGGGTATCGGTATCGATGCCATCAAGAAGGGCCTCTCCAAGCTGCGTGTGCCGGGCCGCATGGAGGTCGTGGAGTCGAAGGATGGCCGCGTGGTTTGCGTTGTTGACTACGCTCACAACCAACTTTCGTTCCGCTCGCTCTTTTCGTCGGTCAAGCGCGCGTTTCCCGCCAGCCCGGTCATTGCGCTGTTTGGTGCCGCTGGAGGCAAGGCACAGGAGCGCCGTGAGCAGCTTCCGCGCGAGGCCGCACCATATTCTGATCTGCTGATCTTTACCAACGAGGATCCGGCTCACGAGGACCCGATGAAGGTCTGTCGCGAGCTTGCCGAGCATGTTCCCGACGATACCCCAAACAAGATCATCCTCGATCGCGAGGCTGCTGTGCACGAGGCGTTCAAGGCGGCGCGTGAGGAATACGTCAGCCCCGATGCGCCCACCATCGTCTTGCTGTTGGCAAAGGGCGACGAGGAGCTCATGCACGTGGGCGATGAGTTCGTGCCCATCGAGAGCGATCTTTCGCTTGCCAACCGTTTAATCGATGTTACCCAGTTTGACTAATGAACTGCGATGAGGGCGGCGTCCTGAGCGCGCTGCCGTTGCAAGCGCGTTTCCCCTCAAGCGAGGCGCGCCGCCTAAGACCAGAAGCCCCTTCTACGTAATGGAGTGACCATGTCCCACAATACCCTGCCGACCGTCGCTGAGCTTTCGGGCGAGATGCGCGAGCGTCTTGCCAAGGTTAAGTACGTCTTTACCGACCTGGACGCCACGATGCTCGCACCCGGCTCGTGCGTGCTGCGCGACAACGACGGCAACCCCTCGACCAAGCTCGTCGAGGCTGTCGTGGCACTTGCCCGCGCCGGCATACAGGTGGTTCCCACCTCGGGCCGCAACCGCACCATGATCCACGAGGATGCGCGCGTGCTCGGCCTCAACTCCTACATCGGCGAGATGGGTGGTCTGGTCATGTATGATCTCAAGGCCAACGATTGGGAGTATCTGACCGGCGATATGCCCTACGACCCCGCCTGCGGCCTCACGCCGCATCAGGTGATCGAGCAGACCGGCGTGTGCGAGAAGATTCTCGCCCGCTGGCCGCATAAGATCGAGTACCACAACGACATGTCGACTGGCTACAAGTACCGCGAGGTCACCGTCGGCATGCGCGGCGATGTGCCCGACGAGGAGGTCCAGACCATCCTGGACGAGGCCGGCTGCGGCCTGGTCTGGGCCTGCAACGGTCACCTGACGCATCTGTCCAAGCCGACGACGCTCGAGCTCGAACGCGTCGAGGATGGCCGTGCGTTTAACATCAATCCCGCCGGCCTCAACAAGGGCGTTGCCATCGCACGTTTCTGCGAGCACCTGGGTATCGAGCGCGAGGAGACGCTGGCGCTCGGCGATTCCGAGTCCGACTTCTACATGGCTGACCACGTGGGCACGTTCTGCCTGGTCGAGAACGGTTTGACCAGCGCCGGCGCGCCTGAGTTCCTAGATACCTGCGATAATGCCTACGTCACGCGAGGCAAGATTGTCGACGGCTGGGCGGCAACGGCCGAGCTGCTGGTCGCGGCTCGTTCGTAGTGCGGTCCTATCGCGCTGAGCCATATCTTTTCGAGAGAGAATCTGGTGAGGTAATGTCCGATATCGAGAATCCGGCAGGCGACACGCGCCCGATTGGCGTGTTCGATTCTGGTCTGGGCGGTCTGACGGTTGCACGCGCCATCGCAACGGCGTTGCCGCACGAGTCCGTCTACTACTTTGGCGACACCAAGCGCTGCCCCTACGGCACCCGCACCGAGGACGAGGTGCGCTCGTTTGCACTGCAGGCGGGTCGCTGGCTGTCGAAGCACGACGTCAAGATCATGGTCATCGCCTGCAATACGGCGACCGCTGCGGCCTTGCGTTTGGCCCAGCAGGTGCTCGACGTCCCCGTCATCGGTGTAATCGCACCGGGCGCACGCGCGGCAATCAACAGCACCCGCACGCGCCGGGTGGGCGTGCTCGCCACCAACCTCACCATTCGCTCAGGCGCTTACACGCGTGCCATTCAGGACCTGGATGCCGGCGTCGACGTATACGGCTGCCCTGCCTCGAGTTTTGTCGAGGTCGTTGAGCACGAGCTCGCCTCGGGCGCGCATCTGCAAGAGCAGTGGCTCGAGAACGAGGACATCTTTGATACGCCTGCCGTACGCGCGCTGGTCGGTGCCACGGTTGAACCGCTGCGCGACCACGGCATCGATACCGTGGTGCTCGGCTGCACGCATTTTCCGCTGCTCGTGGGGCCTATTCGCCATGCGCTGGGTCCCGGAGTGCGCGTGGTGAGCTCCGCCGAGGAGACCACGCGTGAGCTAACCGATATTCTCACGCGCCGCGAGCAGCTGGCGGGCGACGCAGCCGAGCCGCAGCATCGTTTTGCAACGACGGCCGATAACATTGCCGAGTTTGCGGTGGCGGGCAGTTTTATCTTTGGTCAGCCGCTCAAGAGCATCGAACATATCGATATCGACGAACTGAAATAGATGTAGGGTTACCGTCCAAAGACTTGCCCCCTTCTTTTGCCGAAAGGATTTTTCCATGGAGTATATGCAGGTCAATCGCGCCAACGGCCGCGCCGCCGATGAGCTGCGCCCCATCAAGCTTACCCGCGGCGTCATGAAGCACGCCCACGGTTCGTGCCTGGCCGAGTTTGGCGATACGCGTGTGCTGTGCGCCGCCACCATCGAGGAGGGCGTGCCGGGCTGGCGCAAGGGCGCCAAGGCCGGTTGGGTAACGGCGGAGTACGCCATGCTGCCGGCATCGACCGGCAAGCGCTGCAAGCGCGAGCATGCCAACCGCAAGGGCCGCTCCATGGAGATCGAACGCCTCATCGGTCGCAGCCTGCGTACCATCGTCAATATGAAGGCACTTGGCGAGTACACCGTTACCGTCGACTGCGATGTGATCCAGGCCGATGGCGGCACACGCACGGCGAGCATTACCGGCGCCTGGGTGGCGCTGCACGACGCCCTTACCATGTGGGTCGAGGCGGGTAAGCTCGAGCGCATCCCGCTCACGGGCCAGGTCGCCGCGATTTCCATGGGCGTTGTCGACGGCAACACCCTGCTCGACCTGGATTATTCCGAGGACAGTCACGCCGAGGTCGACATGAACCTTGTCGCCACCGATACCGGTGAGATGATCGAGCTCCAGGGCACCGGCGAGCAGGCGCCCTTCGACCGCAAGCGCCTCAATGCCCTGCTCGATTTGGGCGACAAGGGCATTGCCGAGCTCATCGAGCTCCAGCGCCAAGCCCTCGCCTAACCTGCCAAAAAGGGACAGGTTTATTTTGGCAGGTTTTATCTGCGGAAACGCTGAACTGTAAGGCTGCTGCCGCACGAGGGGAGGGGCTTGAGAGCCTAATTACCTTTTGTGTGGCGTTGTTATAAGAACAAGGAGACCATTCATGGCGCTTGAGAAGATCGACATCGACACCCTCGACCCGGCGGCGACCATCGTCGTGGCAACGGGCAACGCCCATAAGCTCACCGAGATCGAGACCATTTTGGGCAAGGTTATGCCCGAGGTTCGCTTTGTGGCGCTCGGCCAGCTGGGCGATTTTGAGGACCCCGAGGAAAACGGCACGACGTTTTTGGAGAACGCCATCATCAAGGCGCAGGCTGCCGTCGAAGAGACGGGGCTCATGGCCATTGCCGACGATTCGGGCCTGGTCGTCGACGCGCTGGACGGTGAGCCCGGTGTGTATAGCGCGCGCTATGCGGGCGTTCACGGCGACGATGCCGCCAACAATGCCAAGCTGCTCGTGAATCTGGAGGGCGTGGCCGACGAGGACCGCACTGCGCGCTTTATGAGCGTCGTCGCGCTCATCGACACGGACGGTTTGGTCACCTATGGTGAGGGCGCCTGCGAGGGCGTTATCGCACATGAGGGCCGCGGCGATCACGGCTTTGGCTACGACCCGCTGTTCCTGCCGGTCGACACGCCGGGCAAGACCATGGCCGAGCTGACGGCGGACGAGAAGAACGCCATCAGCCATCGATTCCATGCGCTCGAGCACCTATCCGCCAAACTGACGGGCGAGGAGTAGGCCGTGCGTGCGGTGGTGCAGCGCGTGCTCAACGCCGGCGTGACGGTCGACGGCGAGTGCGTGGGCAAAATTGGGCGCGGCTATCTGGTGCTACTGGGCGTTGGCCACGACGACACGCGCGCCGAGGCCGATAAGCTGTGGGGCAAGCTCCGGGGCTTGCGCATTAACGAGGACGAGAACGGCAAGACCAACCTGGCACTTGCCGATGTCGACGGCGAGGTTCTCGTGGTGTCGCAGTTCACGCTGTTCGCCGATTGCCGTCACGGCCGCCGTCCATCGTTTACGGATGCTGGCGCCCCCGATGTCGCCAACGAGCTCTACGAGTACTTCCTGACGCTTGTGCGCGAGGACGTCGAGCACGTAGCGCATGGCATCTTCGGCGCCGACATGAAGGTCGACCTCGTCAACGACGGTCCATTCACCATCGTTCTGGACACAGATAATCTGTAAGTAGTCAATTTGGGACCGGGCTTTTTTAGCTACTTGCGTATGGCCACAACAGGGTGCTATAGTATTAGAGTTTTGTCTATCTTAGGGGTATTATCCCCTTTTTGAATTGCACCTTCTGGAGGCCCTGTTCATGGAAGAGATGGAAGTCAATCACGTCGACGACATCCACGAGAAGCTGACCGATATGGTGGGCGATCGCGTTAAGGTGAAGGCCAACATGGGCCGCACCCGCGTCGTCGAGCGCATGGGCACCATCAAGAGCGTCCATCCGGCAGTCTTTATCGTCGAGGTTGACGAGCGCCGTGGCCGCAAGTCGCGTCAGTCCTACCAGTATATTGATGTTCTCACCGGCCAGGTCGAGCTGTTCGACCCCGAGAGCGGCGAGCACATTTTTACCCCGCTCGGCAATCAGCTCGAGGAGCACTAACGGTGACCGATTGGTCCCTGACCCTTTCCGCGCCGGCAAAGATAAACCTCTACCTGGGGGTTCATACCGAGCGTGATGACCGCGGCTACCACAAGGTCGATTCCCTGATGGCAGCCGTCGGTCTTGCCGATATCGTGACGGTCGCCCCAGCGCAGGAGCTGACCGTCCAGACGATTCCGGCATCCGATTTTCCCATGCAAAAGAATACGGCGTATCGTGCGGCCGCTGCTATGGCCGAGCATTATGGTCACGAAGCCAATGTCTGCATCACGATCGAGAAGCGCATCCCGTTGTGTGCCGGCCTGGGCGGTCCTTCGACGGATGCCGCGGCGGTCATTGTCGCCTTGGCAGAGCTGTGGGGTATCGACCGCACCGATCCCGCGCTGGACAACATCGCGCGCGGCATTGGCGCTGACGTTCCCTTCTTTTTGCATGCCAGCCCTGCATTTTACGTGGGTGGGCGAGACGGGCTGGCAACCGAGTACCCCGCACTACCCGCGACACCCGTCGTGCTGGTCAAGCCGCGCGAGGCAAGCGTTTCAACAATTGAAGCCTATCGACGTTTTGACGAGACCCCTGCGCCTGCGGACAAGCCCGGAGCGATCGCATCTGCCCTTCACTCGGGAGATGCAGAGGTGGCCTACGCGCTCGTCCACAACAACCTGGGTGTCATTTCCGCGCAGATGGAGCCGCGGATTCAAACGGTGCTTGACTGGCTTCGTTCGCAGAACGGTACCGTTGCCGTAAACGTGTGCGGTTCGGGTGCCTGCTCGTTTGCTCTCTGCGATAGCGCCGCCACGGCAGTCAATCTTGCGGCAGCCGCTCAACAAAACGGCTGGTGGGCTTATGCAACGGAGCTCGTTTCCGACACGGTTCGCATTGAAGCGCCAAAGAAGTAAAAATTTCTCTGGCACACGACGGAAATCTTTGTTACTATAGTCGAGCTAACGGGTTGTGGCTCAGTTTGGTAGAGCACTGCGTTCGGGACGCAGGGGTCGCTGGTTCAAATCCAGTCAACCCGACCAGAGCATGAGGAGGGACCGCTTCTTGCGGTCCCTTTTTTTAGCTATTGTTGTGATACCGCGATACCCGCGGTATACTCATTCGAGCTTGTCTCGCTGTATTGTGGAGGTCTACATGTTTGGACTGAGGGCTCCTGAGCTCATCATTATTCTCGTTGTTGTCCTGATTATCTTTGGGCCTAAGAACCTGCCGAAGCTCGGTAAGTCCCTCGGCTCTACCGTCAAGAATATCCGCGAGGGTATGGAGGGCGACGATAAGGGCGAAACCAAGCAGGCCGAGGACGTTGTGGTCGAGGAGTCCAAGGAGGACAAGGAGATCGCAGAGCTCGAGGCCAAGCTCGCTGCTGCCAAGCAAAAGAAGGCAGAGGACAGCGACGCGGACGCAGAGTAGTCCCATCCCTTTGGGGTGAGCACCTGACCGGCTTGCCCGCAGGCTAGCCGGTCTTTTTCGTTTTTGTTGACAGTTGATCGTTACATCATAGTTGGGGAGATATCCGTATGGACGCAAGCCAGATCGTACTGACCGCTGAGGGCCGCCAGAAGCTCGTCGAGGAGCTCGCTTGGCGTGAGGGCGATTACGCCAAGGAGATCGTCGAGGACATCAAGGAAGCCCGCGCGTTCGGCGACCTTTCGGAGAACTCCGAGTACGATGCCGCCAAGGACAAGCAGGCCCAGAATGCTGCTCGCATCGCCGAGATTCAGGCTATTCTCGCCAACGCCCAGGTTGCTGCCACCACGGGTGATCTGACCGTCTCCATCGGTTCCACCGTTTCGTTGATTGATCCCAACGGTGAGGTCATGGAGGTCACGCTTGTCGGTACCACCGAGACCAACTCGCTCGAGCACAAGATCTCCAACGAGTCTCCGGTCGGCCACGCCATCATTGGTCATGGCGAGGGCGACTCCGTCGAGGTCGTTACGCCTTCCGGCAAGACCCGCATCTACACCATCGCCAAGATCGCACGCTAGACCACGGTCCCGCGTAAAGGTATGTTTTCGCTCCCTGGGACCGAATCCTGGGGAGCGTTTTAGTTTGAGGAGCTAACTATGGCAGAAAACCAGAACGCCGCCGATCAGGCATCGACGCTCAACGACGAGCGCGCCACCCGGCTGGCAAAGCGTGCCTCCCTGTTCGAGGCGGGCCAGAACCCGTATCCCGAGCACTCCGAGATTGAGGACTACGTCGTCGACATCGAGACTAAGTACGCCGAGCTCACCGATGGCGAGGACACCGAGGACGTCGTGAAGATCGGCGGCCGTGTGGTGGCCAAGCGCGGTCAGGGCAAGATTATGTTCATCGTCGTGCGCGACGCGACCGGCGAGATCCAGCTGTTCTGCCGCAGCAACGATATGGACGAGGCCGCCTGGAACACGCTCAAGGCACTCGACCTGGGCGATATCCTGGGCGTGACCGGTGTAGTCGTGCGCACCAAGCGTGGCCAGCTTTCCGTTGCCCCCAAGAGTGCGACGCTGCTGTCCAAGGCCGTTCGCCCGCTGCCCGAGAAGTTCCACGGTCTCTCCGACAAGGAGACCCGCTATCGTCAGCGCTATGTCGACCTGATCGCCAACGACGACGTTCGCGAGACCTTCCGCAAGCGCTCGCAGATCCTCTCCACGTTCCGCCGCTTTATGGAGTCCGATGGCTACATGGAGGTTGAGACCCCCATCCTGCAGACCATCCAGGGCGGAGCTACTGCCAAGCCGTTCATCACGCACTTCAACGCGCTCGATCAGGAGTGCTACCTGCGTATCGCCACCG
>DAWBYD010000272.1:0-1813 GCA_052278285.1 Collinsella sp.
TCGGACGCCTGCCGGCGCCCTCGCCGGCTCGCTGCGGACGCTGCGCGTCCGCTTGACGCTCGCCCCCTCGCGGGTTCGAGTCCCACCGGCATCTTAAAGAAACGAGCCCGCATCCCTTGGGGACACAGGCTCGAAAGCTCCATATGGTAGGGGCGGTGGGACTCGAACCCACAATCCTTGCGGCGAGAGATTTTAAGTCTCCTGCGTATGCCAATTCCGCCACGCCCCCGTGAGACTAGAAGTCTAGCACAAGCCGTCCGTTACGCGTTGACGGCCATCGAGTGTTGGCCCGACTTCTCCAGGAACTCCTGGAACTTGGCTTCGTCGCCTTTGTTCTTGTACTGCAGGGCCAGCAGGTATTCCAGGCGGCAGCTCTTGACCTTGTCGTCACCGGCATCCTTGAGCATGCGCTCCAGCTCGGGAATGTCGTTGTGGCGCTTGAGGATCATCGTGTCGTACATCAGCTGGCACTCGTGCGCAACTGCCTCGGCCTGACCGCCCTCAAAGCCCTTGATCTCGTGCAGAAGCTCCTTGGACTTTTTGCGGTCCTCCTGGCCAACGTAGTAGTTAAAGGCCTTAATGACCAGGTCGACGCGCTGCATCTTGGGGAGGTTGAGCCCCAGCAGCAGGTCGAACATCTCGCTGGCGCGCTCGTGGTCCTCGCGCAGCAGATAGGAGTTCAGACGCAGGTAGTCGCGGTTGTAGCGCGGGTACAGCATGCTGGTGAGTTTGCCGTCGAGCAAACGATCGAACTCGTCCCACTGCTTGGCAGCCATAAGCTGTTGCAGGCGCTTAAACGTGGTGCGTTTTTTTACGCTAAAGAACACCGATATGGCGATACAAATAATGACGACGGCGGTCCAGAGGGTGCGGGAATCGGGCATTTTAGAGTCCTTAGTCGCTCGTAAAGCGAGCGGTATGACAACACGTGCTAGATGTATTATACGCGGCGTGCAAGCAAACTGGCATAAAAGCGCATCGAGGCCGAGCGCCATCGCTCGCTGCGGTACACTTACCTAAAGTAAACCATGAAGGGAGACATTACCTATGAAGAAGATTGTATTGGCTTGCGGTGCTGGCGCTGCTACTTCCACGCTCGTTGCCCAGAAGGTCGCCACCCTGCTCGACGCCAACGGTTACGCCGACAAGTACGAGATCGTGCAGTGCGCCATCTCCGAGGCCAAGGATTACTGCGACGAGGGCGCTGATCTGCTGATCGCCACCACCGTTGCCCCCGAGGGCCTCACCTGCCCGTACGTGAGCGGCGTGCCCTTCATGACCGGCATGAACCGCGTCGCTGCCGAGAAGGCCGTTCTCGACGTTATGGCTCAGTAGGCGCTGCCTGTATGAATGAGCAGAACGCCAATCCGGTCGAGCTCTTTGGCATGCGCGTTGCCCATGTGGGCATTAACGCCACCGACCCGGCAGATGCCTTGGAGATCGCGGAGCTGTTCTCGACGATGATGGGCCTGCCCGTTATTGAGACCCCGGTTTCGTACTTTAACGATTCGCTGGTCGAGATCATGAAGCAGAACGGTCGTGGCGCCAAGGGCCACATCGGCTTTGCCGTCAACGACATCGATGCGGCCGAGAAGTGGTTTGCCGAGCGCGGGCTCGAGGTCAACGAGGAGTCGCGCGTGCTGCTGCCCGACGGCGGCACCAAGCTCGTGTACTTTAAGCGCGAGTTCGCCGGCTTCGCCGTGCATCTGTGCCGCGAGTAGTGCACAAGCTGCCATAGCTAGCAAAAAGGGATAGGGCCGCGTGGCCCTATCCCTTTATTTATGCCGAGGGGCTTCTTACCGCGGCAGGCGAA
>DAWBYD010000273.1:0-6746 GCA_052278285.1 Collinsella sp.
AGGTCGGCATCGTCGATGATCTCTCCAACTCCAGCGCCGTCGCCGTCGACCGCGTCAAGACCATCGTGGGCGACGAGGCCGCCAAGAACCTCACCTTCTACGAGGCCAACGTGCTCGACCGCGATGCGATGAACAAGATCTTCGATACCCATCAGATCGACCGCGTCATCCACTTTGCCGGCTTTAAGGCCGTCGGCGAGTCGGTGAGCAAGCCCGTCGAGTACTACCACAACAACATCGAGAACACCCTGGTGCTCATCGACGTCATGCGCAACCATGGCTGCAAGTCCATCATCTTCTCGAGCTCCTCGACCGTCTACGGCGACCCGGACAACCCGCCCGTCACCGAGGAGGATCCTAAGAAGCCCGCGACCAACCCCTATGGTTGGACCAAGTGGATGATCGAGCAGATCCTTATGGACGTCCACACCGCCGACCCCGAGTGGGACGTCGTGCTACTCCGTTATTTCAATCCCATCGGCGCCCATCCGTCGGGCCTGATCGGCGAGGATCCCAAGGGCATCCCCAACAACCTGGTGCCCTATGTCGCCCAGGTCGCCGTGGGCAAGCTCGAGGCCGTTCAGGTCTTTGGCAACGACTACCCCACCCCCGACGGCACCGGCGTGCGCGATTACATCCACGTGTGCGATCTGGCATCTGGTCACGTGGCCGCCCTCAACTGGATGAACGGCAAGACCGGCGTCGAGATCTTTAACTTGGGCACCGGCACCGGCACCTCGGTACTCGAGGTCGTCGCCGCCTTCTCCAAGGCTTGTGGCAAGGAGCTGCCCTACGTGATCCGCGAGCGCCGCGCCGGCGACATCGCTGCCAACTGGTGCGATGCCTCCAAGGCCGAGCGCATGATGGGCTGGAAGGCCCAGTACGACATCGCGGACATGTGCCGCGATAGCTGGAACTGGCAGAGCCACAACCCCAACGGCTTCGCCGACGCCGAGTAGCAAAACCTACATACCGCTCTTGCCCCGATCTCACGTTGTGAGGTCGGGGCTTTTTCATGGCATGTAACCATTCGCCGAAAATCGACCAACTTTTTTATCTTGCCTGTACATGTTTAAACAACATGTTTTACAATAGGCGTATCGAATCAGAACATCGGAGGCGGACTGCACACCCATCGGCAGGCCGACCCCACAACAAGAAGGTTGGTGAGCGCATTCATGGAGCGTGCAAGCGGCGTCCTCATGCCCGTCTCATCTCTGCCCGGACCATACGGAATCGGCGGCTTTGGCTGGAATGCCTACGACTTCGTCGATTTTCTCGCCTCGTGCAAACAACATTACTGGCAGATTCTGCCCCTTACGACGACCAGCTATGGCGATTCGCCCTATCAGTCGTTCTCGGCCCGCGCAGGCAACCCCAACTTTATCGACTTTGCCGAGCTTATCGAGGCAGGGTATCTGGAGCAGCGCGATATCGATGGCGTGTATCTGGGATCCGACCCCAGCAATGTCGACTACGGTGCTATCTTTGGCGGCCGCCGTCAGATTCTCGACCGCGCCGCTGAGCGCTTTGCTGCCGACAAGCCGGCCGATTTCGATGACTTTATCCAGGCCAACGAGGACTGGCTCATCCCCTACTGTGAGTTCATGACCGTCAAAGAGGAGTGCGGTCTCAAGGCGTTTTGGGAGTGGCCCGCGGAGCTCCGCACCCGCGGCGAGGCTTCCGCCAAGGTCTGCGCCGACCATCCGGAGCGTATGCTCTACCACCAGATGACGCAGTACTTCTTCGATCGCCAATGGAGCCGCCTCAAGGCCTATGCCAACGAGCGCGACATTCTCATCATCGGCGACCTGCCCATCTATGTCTCGCGTGACTCCGTCGAGATGTGGGCGACGCCTGAGCTCTTTAAGATCGACGCCGCCGGCAATCCGGTGAGCGTCGCCGGCACGCCGCCCGACCAGTTCTCGGCCACCGGCCAGTACTGGGGCAACCCCATCTACGACTGGGACGCCATGGAGTCCGACGGCTTCTCCTGGTGGGAGGGCCGCATTCGCGCCGCCCTCGACATGTACGACGTCATCCGCCTGGATCACTTCCGCGGCTTCGAGGCCTATTGGGAGGTGCCGTTCTCCTCGCCCGATTCGTCCTACGGTTCGTGGACGCAGGGTCCCGGCCTCAAGTTCTTCAAGACGCTCGAGAAAAAGCTCGACACGCTGCCCATCATCGCCGAGGACCTGGGCTTCCTCACCCCCGGCGTCATCGACATGCGCGACAACTCGGGCTTCCCCGGCATGAAGATCCTGCAGTTTGCCTTTGAGGGCACCAACTCGTACTACCTGCCGCATAACTACATCGCCAACACCGTCGCCTATGTGGGCACCCACGACAACGAGACGGCGCGCGGTTGGTTTGAGGGAACGGCCACCCCACGTCAGCGCGAGCAGGCAGCCCTGTACACCCATCAGCAGGCCGGCGAACCCATGGCAGATGCACTCAACCGCACCATCGCCGCCAGCGTGAGCGACACGTGCATCTACACCATGCAGGACCTGCTCAACTTGGGCAACGAGGCGCGCATCAACACCCCTGCCACGCTGGGCGGCAACTGGAGCTGGCGCATGCTCGACGGCGCCATCACCCGCGAGCTCGAGCACAAACTCACCGACTGGACCGAGACCTACTTCCGCATCCCGTCGGAAGCCGAAATCGAGCTTCCTCAATAGGAGCTACCGCGCCCAACCCCTCCCCACCGTGCGGACGCGAACGCTTTTCCCGCGCGAGGCCACCCCAATCCCCTCGCGCGGGCTTCTTATGAATTGCAGACATGAAACAACCCATCACAGGAGAAAACATGCCCCAAATTAACCTCATGGAACTCGCCGAGCAGTCTTTTGGCACCTCGCTCGAGCAGCTCGACGACCGTCGCGTTTACAAGCTGCTGGTCAAACTCGTGCAGGAGCGCTCCGCCGCCCGCCCGCTCAACAACGGCAAGAAAAAGCTCTATTACATTTCCGCCGAATTTTTGATCGGCAAGCTGCTCATCAACAACATGATCGACCTCGGCATCTACGACGAGGTTAAGGACCAGCTCACCGCCGCAGGCCACAACCTCAACAAGATCGAGGAGTTCGAGGTCGAGCCGTCGCTCGGCAACGGCGGCCTGGGCCGCCTGGCCGCGTGCTTCCTGGATTCCATCGCCACGCTGGGCTTGACCGGCGATGGCGTGGGCCTCAACTATCACTACGGCCTGTTCCGTCAGCGCTTTGTCGACAACCAGCAGAAGGCCGTCCCCGACGAGTGGCTCGGTGAGCAGGACATCCTAGTCGACGATGACCGCTCCTACACCGTCGAATTCGGCGATTTTGCCGTTACCTCCAAGCTCGTCAACATCGATGTGCCCGGTTACGGCCAGCCCACCAAGAACCGCCTGCGCCTGTTCGACCTGGCGAGCGTCGACGACGGCCTGGTCCCCGGCAGTTCCATCGACTTCGACAAGACCGAGATCGCCAAGAACCTCACCCTGTTCCTCTACCCCGACGATTCCGACGAGCAGGGCCGCCTGCTTCGCATCTACCAGGAATACTTCATGGTGAGCAACGCCGCCCAGCTCCTGATCGACGAGGCCAT
The DNA here is from genome assembly GCA_052278285.1 of Collinsella sp. Classification (GTDB taxonomy): domain Bacteria; phylum Actinomycetota; class Coriobacteriia; order Coriobacteriales; family Coriobacteriaceae; genus Collinsella. The sequence goes on from DAWBYD010000273.1 coordinate 3,589, forward strand.
CGAGCGCGGCAGCAACCTGCACGATCTGGCCGATTACGCCGTGGTCCAGATTAACGACACGCACCCCACCATGGTCATCCCCGAGCTCATTCGCTTGCTCACCACCGAGCACGGCATCGAGTTTGACGAGGCCGTGACCATCGTACGCTCCATGGTCGCCTACACTAATCACACGATTCTTGCCGAGGCGCTCGAGAAGTGGCCGCTCACCAGCCTGAAGAAGGTCTCCCCTGCCATCGCCGACATTATCGTCAAGCTCGATGAGATCGCAAAGGCCGAGCACGACGACCCGCGCGTTGCCATCATCGACGAATACGACACCGTCCACATGGCCCACATGGACATCCACTTTGGCTTCTCCATCAACGGCGTCGCCGCACTCCACACCAAAATCCTGGAGGACACCGAGCTTCATCCGTTCTACGAGATCTACCCCGAGAAGTTCTCCAATAAGACCAACGGCATCACCTTCCGCCGCTGGATCCAGGGAGCCACCCCCGCGCTTGCCAGCCTGCTCGACGATGTGATCGGTACCGATTGGCGCAGCACCGGCGACCTGAGCAAGCTCGCCGACTTCGCCGACGATAAGAGCATTCTTGAGCGCTTGGCCGCCACCAAGGCCGAAGCCAAAACCATCATGCGCGAGTTTATGGCGCTCGAACAGGGCGTGACGATCCCCTCCAACGCGATCATCGATGTTCAGGTCAAGCGTATCCACGAGTACAAGCGCCAGCAGATGCTCGCGCTCTACATCATCTGGAAGTACCTCGATATCAAGAACGGCAACAGACCTAAGCACCCCGTCACCATCATCTTTGGCGGCAAGGCGGCGCCTGCCTACACTATCGCGCAGGACATCATCCATCTGATCTTGACGCTGTCGCAGTGGATTGCAAACGACCCCGACGTGGCTCCCTACCTGCAGGTCGTCATGATCGAGAACTACAACGTCACCGCCGCCGAGCGCGTGATCCCCGCCGCTGATATCTCCGAGCAGATCCGCCTGGCCTCCAAGGAGGCGAGCGGCACCTCCAACATGAAGTTCATGCTCAACGGCGCCCTAACCCTGTGCACGCTCGACGGTGCCAACGTGGAGATTGCCGAGCTCGTGGGCGACGAGAACATCTATACCTTTGGTGCCTCGTCCAAACAGGTCGAGCAGCTCTACGCCGACGGCGCCTATGACGCCGGTGCGCTCTACCGCAAGCCCGGCATTAAACTGCTGGTGGACTTCATCACCAACCCCGCCTTTATGGCGACCGGCAACGCCGAGCGCCTGCAGCGCCTGCACGACGACATTAAGGGCAAGGACTGGTTTATGGCCCTGCTCGACATTGAGGAGTACATCCAAACCAAGGAGCGCGTGCTGGCCGACTACGAGGACCAGGACGCCTGGATGCGCAAGGCGCTCATCAATATCGCCAACGCCGGCACCTTCTCGTCCGACCGCACCATCTCCCAGTACAACGACGAGATCTGGCACCTGAACTAATTTCGCTTCCCTTACCCATCCTCCTGAGAAACGGAGTCGTGGCAACACGGCTCCGTTTTTTGTGCCCGTACGTTACCCTGCGACCCGACTCGACCAAACAATCTCAATCTGTAACAACTACTCAACCAAAACGGTCCCAGCTGTTACAGATTGAGACATACCGGCCCCTTCCCTTGGGTTTATCTCAGTCTGTAACATCTAGCAGCTGAAATTCACCTTTGGTGTTACAGATTTAGATGAAATGGTTAGCTCAGCGGAACCGTCTCGATCTGTAACATCTAACGTCCGAAATCAGCCTCACCCGTTACAGATCGAGACAAACGACCGGTCAGACAGCCCCAACACAAAGAAAGGCTCCCCTCTCGCCTAGTGGACGGGAGGGGAGCCTTATATGTGACCACGGCAAAAGGATGGCAAAGCCGCAGTCGCCCAAAAGGAGGGCCTGATTGGATCGGGCCTAGATAAGATTCTTGCCAGAGACCTTATCGAAGAGGTGGGTCGCGTTCTTCTCGAACTTGAACCAGATGGGATCGCCAGCCTTGAGCGCACCCTTGGCCTCAAGGTCGACAACGGGAATGATCAGGACAAACTGACCGTCGGGGGACGTCACATGAACGTGCTCGGTCGAACCCATGAGCTCGGTGACCTCGATGGTGCCCTGAAGCGCACCCTCCTCGCCCTTGTCGGCAAGCAGAATCTGCTCGGGACGCACGCCGGCCGTGATCTCCTTCACGTCGCCGCCGTCCCAATTAAGGGCGAGCTGAGCGCAGGTCTCGGGGGCCAGCGCGACATTCATATCGTCGGTCTTGACGGTAAAGCCATCGCCCGAGCGCACCAGCTGGGCATCGAAGAAGTTCATCTGCGGCACGCCGATGAAGCCGGCGACGAAGATGTTCGCGGGATGGTTGAAGACCTCCTGCGGCGTGGCGATCTGCTGGACAACGCCGTCCTTCATGACCACGATACGGTCGCCGAGGGTCATAGCCTCGGTCTGGTCGTGGGTAACATAGATGAACGTACCCTTGATCTCGTGGCGCAGCTTAATGAGCTCGGCACGCATCTGGTTACGAAGCTTGGCATCCAGGTTGGATAGCGGCTCGTCCATCAGGAAGACCTTGGGGTCACGCACGATGGCGCGGCCGATGGCGACGCGCTGACGCTGACCGCCCGAAAGCGCCTTAGGCTTGCGGTCGAGGTACTCGGTGATACCCAAGATCTCGGCAGCGGAGCGAACCTTGCGGTCGATCTCGTCTTTGGGAACCTTCTTGAGCTCGAGCGTAAATGCCATGTTCTCGTACACCGTCATATTGGGGTACAGAGCGTAGCTCTGGAACACCATGGCGATGTCGCGGTCCTTGGGCGCCACGTCGTTGACACGCTTGCCGTCGATGAGCACATCGCCCGAGGTAATGTCCTCCAGGCCGGCGACCATGCGCATCGTCGTGGACTTACCGCAGCCAGAGGGGCCAACGAGGACGACGAACTCCTGGTCGTGAACGGTGAGGTTGAAGTCCTCTACAGCGAGCACACCGTCCTCGGTAACCTTGAGGTTGTGCTTCTTCTCCTCGGTCTTCTTCTTTTTGCCAAAGAAGCCTTTCTTTTTTGACTCGTTGTTGGGATACACCTTCTGAACATGTTTGAGAACAATCTCGGCCATGTCTCTACC
>DAWBYD010000274.1:0-7714 GCA_052278285.1 Collinsella sp.
AGCGACCCAGCCGATGATGCCCTCGGGGGCGCCGGCCTGGACGGCGGCGGCAAGCACGAGCGTGGCGGCGGCGATGGCGCACTTGGCGGCTGCCGGGTGCGGGGAGATGATGATGGCGTTGCGGGTCTTCAGGCTGATCAGCGTCTTGAAGATCGCGGTGGAAGTGGGGTTGGTCGTCGGGATGACGGCGCCCACGATGCCGATGGGCTCGGCGATCTTGGTGATGCCGTAAGCCTCGTCGCGCTCCAGGACACCACAGGTCTTGGTGTTCTTGTAAGCGTTATAGATGTACTCTGCGGCGTAGTGGTTCTTGATGACCTTGTCCTCAAGAACGCCGCGGCCGGTCTCCTCGATGGCCATCTTCGCCAACGGGATACGAGCCTTGTTGGCGGCCATGGCGGCCTCATAGAAGATCTTGTCGACCTGCTCCTGCGTGTACGTAGCAAAAAGCGCCTGGGCCTCTCGCATCTGAGCGAGCTTAGCCTCAAGCGCCTCTACGTTGTCCACAATTGCGGGAGTAGTGTTTTCCGGTGACTTTTTCACCATTTGTGTCTCCTTGCGATCGGAGATTTACCCTACAAGATGCATGATAGCAAGAAATAATTCGGTGAACGGTCAGATTCCCGTAAAAGACAAACTAAAACGCTTCAATAAACTGAAGCGTTTTAACTAAAACTATCTGCCTGCTGCATCGCCCCGCTCATTGGGGACGGACTTACATGAGAATTTCAATCGGAAAACGGGAAGAACGGGGCATCTTCTTGACAATTGCTATTCGCGGGTCGCGGTTGAGTCAGACACGCAGGCGGTGCAGCTGCTCGACTATATTCGTCTCAATCTCGTGAAAGGTGCGCTTGGCTCAATCGAGGCGTACCGCTGGTCAAGCTACAGGGCATACCAGCTGGGTTACGATCCCTTTGACATCTGCAAACACTCATGTAAGTCTGTCCCCAATGAGTGCAAAAAGGCGCCCTCCGTAGGGGAGGGCGCCTTTGGTAAGTTCTATATGAACGCGAGGTCTTTGACCCGGAGAGTCCGAGGTACTTGTTGGTAAGACCTTATTTAGGAGCGCGCAACCTTGCCGGACTTGAGGCAGGTGGAGCAAACGTTCATCTTGCGACGGTGACCATCGACGACGACGTAGACGCGCTGGATGTTGGGGCGGAACTTACGGTTGGTGACGCGGTGAGAGTGGCTGATGGAGCGACCGGCAACGGGGTGCTTACCGCAAACTTCGCAAACTTTGGACATAACTGACCCTCCTTGGGCGACAAACGAACATGTCGCGTTAACAAACAAGCCTGAACTATAGCACAGAAGCAGCTCCCTGTGCGTAATCTACACAGAGATATTCCTCTTTTGGCGATAGTGCTCACGCCACGGCCCTGGACGTAGATCCGATTTGCGTGCAGCAGAGGGGATTATGCCAGCTCGTGCGCGCGTTTTCAAGCTCGTCCCACAAATATATATAGGTTTATGGAGCATTGGGCTCCGTTTACGGATTGCTCTGTATTTATGCTCGCAATTAAGCTCGAGGTTGGCTACACTATCCCTTGACCATTAAAGGGGTACGAGATACCCACATGGAATTACATTGCTGCCAAAGAGCAGCCCTTCCTGTGGGTGTCTGGTCCGCTTTGAGCGGTCGGGCATCTATTTTTTTGACTGTGTCAGCAGTCAAGACATGTGAGGAAGGAGATCGATGGGCACGACTTCCCCCAAGGCGGTCATCATGGACGAGACCGCCGTCAATCGAGCGATGACCCGCATCGCGCACGAGATTCTCGAGCGCAACGAGGGCTGTGAAGACCTCGCTCTGGTCGGCATCGTCACGCGCGGCGACCTTCTGGCAAAGAAGCTCGCCGAGGAGATCAAGGAGATCGAGGGCGTCGACGTTCCGCTCGGCAGCCTCGACATCAGCTTCTACCGCGATGACTACGCTACCAATTTCGCTCCCGCGATCCACGCCACCAACATTCCCTTTAGCGTCGACGGCAAGCGCGTCGTGCTGGTGGACGACATCCTGTATACGGGCCGTACCATTCGCGCCGCTCTCGACGCCGTTATGGACCTGGGCCGTCCGAGCCGCATCGAGCTGGCAGTCCTCGTTGACCGCGGCCACCGCGAGCTCCCCATCTCGCCGGACTTTGTCGGCAAGAACGTTCCCTCGTCGCATGAGGAGAACGTGCACCTATATATGAAGGAAGTCGACGGCCACACCGCTGTCGAGATTAACGACGTCGCGCCGGGTTCCCACGTGGGCTCCGCGCCGCTGGGAGGTGAGTAGTACCGTGGCGTTCAACCATAAGCACCTGATCGACATTACCGAGTACTCCGAAGAGGACATCAAGCTCATCCTCGAGACCGCCAAGGCGTTCTCCGAGGTCAACGCGCGTGCGATCAAGAAGGTCCCCACGCTCAAGGGCAAGACCATCGTCAACATGTTCAACGAGCCCTCGACGCGCACCCGCAGCTCCTTCGAGCTCGCCGAGAAGCGGCTTTCGGCCGACAGCCTCAACTTTGGCGGCTCCTCGACCTCCACGGTCAAGGGCGAGAGCCTCGTCGACACCGTCGAGACCCTCAACGCCTATAAGATCGACTGCATCGTCGTGCGAGATAAGCACGCCGGTGCTCCCTACATCGTCACGCAGAACTCGCCCGCGAGCGTCATCTGCGCCGGCGACGGCAAGCACAACCATCCCACGCAGGCCCTGCTCGACCTGTACACCATCTGGGAGCACAAGGGCGACTTCCACGGTCTGAAGGTCGCCGTCGTCGGCGATATCGCGCACTCCCGTGTTTGCGGTTCGCTGATCCCCGCCCTTAAGATCATGGGCTGCGAGACCTACGCCGTCGCCCCCGGCACGCTGCTGCCGCCGGCGCCCGAGGTCCTGGGCTGCGACCACGTGACGAGCGACCTCGATTCCGTCCTGCCCGAGCTGGACGTCGTCTACATGCTGCGCGTGCAGCAGGAGCGCCTCGAGGGTGCCCCGTTCCCGACCATTCGTGAGTACCACAAGCTCTTCGGTCTGACCAAGGACCGTGAGAAGCTCATGAAGCCCGATGCGATCATCTGCCACCCGGGCCCCATCAACCGCGGCGTCGAGTTCGACTCCTATATGGCCGACCACCCGCAACGCTCCGTCATCCTGGAGCAGGTCTACGCCGGTATCTGCGTGCGTATGGCTATCCTGTATCTGCTGCTTGGAGGTGCCGATAATGGCCTTGCTTCTTAAGAATGCCCACGTCGTCGACCCGTCCGTCGAGCTTGACGGTGTCGTTGACGTCCTGATTGACGGCGATAAGATCGCCGAGGTCGGCGAGAATCTCGCCGTCGAGGGAGCCGAGGTCCGCGACCTTTCCGGCAAGTACCTCGTCCCCGGCCTGGTGGATATGCACGTTCACCTTCGTGAGCCCGGCTACGAGGTCAAAGAGGACATCGAGAGCGGCACCCGCGCTGCTGCCAAGGGCGGCTTTACCGGCGTGTGCGCCATGCCCAACACCGATCCCGTCACCGATAACGGCACCGTCGTGGAGTTCGTCAAGTCCCGTGCTGCCGAGGTCGGTCACTGCCGCGTCTATCCGTCGGGCGCCATGACCCGCGGTCTTAAGGGCGAGGCCATGTCCGAGATGGGTGATATGGTCGCCCACGGCGCCGTCGCCTTCACCGACGACGGTCGCGGCGTGCAGGGCGCGGGCATGCTCCGTCGCTGCATGGACTACGGCAAGATGTTCGGCAAGGTCTTTATGAGCCACTGCCAGGACGAGGACCTGGTCGGCCACGGCCAGATCAACGAGGGCAAGGTCTCGACCCGTCTGGCTCTCGAGGGCTGGCCGGCTGCCGGCGAGGAGCTCCAGATCGCTCGCGACATCGAGATCGCCAAGCTGACCGGCGCCAAGCTGCACATTCAGCACATCTCCACCGCCCATGGCCTGGAGATCGTGCGTGCCGGTAAGGCCGCTGGTGTTCAGGTTACCTGCGAGGCCACTCCGCACCACATGTTCCTGACCGAGAACGACCTGGACGAGACCTACAACACCTCGCTCAAGGTCAATCCGCCGCTGCGCACCGACGAGGACGCCGAGGCCATTCGTCAGGGCGTCATCGATGGTACCGTCGACGTGATCGTTACCGATCACGCTCCGCACACCCCGTGGGAGAAGGCCCGCGAGTTCGAGCTCGCACCCTTTGGCATGATCGGCCTCGAGACCTCGCTGTCGCTCGTGCTCACCGAGCTGGTCAACACGGGCAAGATGAGCATGGGCCGTATGGTCGAGCTCATGGCCATCAAGCCGCGTGAGATCCTGGGCCTCGACCAGGTTCAGGTTAAGGCGGGCTCCGTTGCCGACCTGACCGTGTTCGACGCGTCCGCCACCTGGACGGTCGGCGAGGACGGCTACGAGTCGCGCGCCGAGAACTCCGGTTTCGCCGGCCGCACGCTTACCGGGCGTGCCACCGATGTGTTTGTCGGCGGTAAGCAGACGCTCGCCGACGGCTGCATCTGCTAGCATAGCCTTATCGCTTTTGTGCGCGGTGCCCTTGCGGTGCCGCGCTTTCTGTTCGTTTGGACCATGCAACCGCATGGGGGATTGGAGCGTCTATGCCCACACCTTCCACTGCACGCATGCACGACTTCGAGGTCGTCTCGAACCAGGAGATCGCCGACGGCATCTTCTCGCTCGTCATTTCGGCCCCCAAGCTTGCAAGTGCGCTCAAGCCCGGTCAGTTTGTGAACATTGCCGTACCCGGCGATGCGTCCTCGCTGCTTCGCGTGCCCCTGAGCTTCTATCGCGCCGACGCCCAGGCCGGCACCGTCGAGCTGTGGTACGCCGTCGTGGGCGACGACACCCGTCGTCTGTCGCAGATGGCTCCCGGTTCCACCTCTAATCTGCTGGGCCCTGGCGGCCGCGGCTGGTTTGTTCCCGAGGGCACCAGGAAGGCGTTGCTCGTGGCGGGCGGCATCGGCGTTCCGCCCGTGCTGTGCCTTGCCGGCAAGCTTGCCGAGCAGGGCGTGGATGTCGACGTGTGCCTGGGCTTTGGCACCGCTTCCAAGGCCGTGGGTGTCGATGAGTTCCGCGCGCTGGGCGCCATGGTTAACGTGTGCACCGACGACGGCTCGCTTGGCATGCACGGTTTTTGCACCGACCCGGCAGCCGAGCTGCTTGGCAAGGGTGGCTACGACTACGTCGCCAGCTGCGGCCCCGCCGTCATGATGAAGAAGGTCGCCGCCGCTGCCGCCGAGGCCGGTGCGTACTGCGAGGTGTCGCTCGAGCGCATGATGAGCTGTGGCTTTGGCGCCTGCAACACCTGCAATGTCGAGACGGTCGACGGTATGAAGGGCGCCTGCATGTGCGGCCCCGTGTTCGATGCTTCCAAGGTGGTGGTCTTCTAGTGGGTACCGTGAACATGGCCGTCGATTTCGGCGGCGTCAAGATGCAGAACCCCATCAACACCGCAGCCGGTACCTTTGGCTACGGTTGGCAGTTCCAGAACTTCTTTGATGTTTCCCAGCTGGGTGCCATCACCACCAAGGGTTGCGCTGCCGAGCCCTGGCCCGGCAACCCCGCGCCCCGCATGGCCGAGATCCCCGGCGGTATGATCAACTCCGTGGGCCTTCAGAACCCCGGCGTGGCCGCCTTTGCCCGCGAGTCCGGTCCGTGGCTCGAACAGCTGTCCAAGGACGGCTGCCAGGTCATCTGTCAGGTTGCCGGCCACTCCGTTGACGAGTTTGTCCGCGCACTCGAGATGTATGTCGAGCTGTGCCCTTGGGCTGCCGGCTACGAGATCAACGTGAGCTGCCCTAATATCGCCGCCGGCGGTGCCGCCATGGGCTCCACGCCCGAGGGCGCCTCTTCCGTTATGGCTGCCTGCCGCAAGGTGACCGATAAGCCGCTTTTCGTGAAGATGGCGCCGGTCAACGTCGCCGAGATCGCCAAGGCCCTCGAGGCTGCCGGCGCCGACGGCCGTTCGGTCATCAACTCCATCCAGGGCATGGCCATCGACGTCCATACCCGCAAGTCCCGCGTGGCCAAGCCCAAGGGCGGCCTTTCGGGCCCGCTGTGCCACCACATCGCCGTTCGCATGGTCTGGGAGGTCGCCCAGGCCGTCGATATCCCCATCAACGGCGTCGGCGGTGTCATGACTGGCGAAGATGCGGCCGAGTTTATCCTGGCTGGCGCCACCTGCGTGTCGGTCGGCATGGCCAACTTCGTCGATCCGTGCGCTTCGCTCAAGATTGCGCATGAGCTCGAGGCCTGGGCCGAGTCCCAGGGCGTGAAGGACATCAACGAACTGGTAGGTGCGTTCGAATGCTAGAGACCGATGCCCGCGACCGCGTAATCGTCGCTCTCGACTGCGACCGTGAGCGTGCGCTCGAGCTTGCCCACGAGCTTTCGGGCCATGCCGCTTGGCTCAAAGTTGGCATGACGCTCTATTACGCTGAGGGCCCCGAGATCGTCAAGACCTTTAAGGACCTGGGCTTTAAGGTCTTCCTTGACCTTAAGTTCCATGATATTCCGCATCAGGTTCGCGGTGCCGCCTGTTCGGCCTCGCTTGCCGGTGCCGACCTGCTTTCGGTCCACGGCTTGGGTTCGGGTGCCATGCTCGCTGCCTGCCGCGAGGGTGCCGAGGAGGCGCGCGAGGACCGCGCCAGGCTCGTCGCCATCACCGTGCTCACGAGTATGAATCAGGATGCCTTGAGCGAGATCGGCGTCGAGTCGCCCGTGGCCGAGGAGGCCGCCCGCCTGGCAAAGCTCGCTCAGGCCAACGGCATCGATGGCATCGTGTGCTCGCCGATGGAGGCTCACGACATGCGTGAGCTGCTGGGTCCCGATGCTCTGATCGTGACTCCGGGTGTGCGTCCGGTGGGTGCCGCCTTAGGCGACCAGTCCCGCGTGGCGACGCCTTCCCAGGCTATCGAGCGTGGCGCAAGCCACATTGTGGTGGGCCGTCCCATCACCGGCGCCGACGATCCGGTTGCCGCCTTTGACGCTATTGTCGCTGAGCTGGTCGAAAACGTCGCCTAAAAGATTCCCCTAAGTCACCACTTTTGGGTCTCATTAGCACAAAATAGCCCCTGTGCCTGCGTAAACTTTCCCATCCTTTGTGTGGAATCGCAGGTCAGGGGCTTAACTTTGGGCGCAGTATATTGCACTTTTTGCGGGTATCGTCTAACCTATGGAGCCGCGATTGGGCATTTTGTACGTTCTACGTGCTAAAATGCCAATTATTGAATCAGATATAACCCAACTTTTTGGAGGTACGAATGGCACTCCCTCAGCTTACCGATGAGCAGCGCAAGCAGGCTCTTGAGAAGGCTGCTGCCGCACGTCACGCCCGCGCTGAGCTTCGCGAGCAGATCAAGAAGGGCGAGAAGTCCCTCGAGTCCGTGCTCAACTCCGATGACCCCATCGCTTCCCGCATGAAGGTTTCCACCCTCATCGAGTCTCTCCCTGGTTATGGCAAGGCCAAGGCCGCCAAGATCATGGAGGAGCTCGGTATCTCCGCTACCCGTCGCGTCCAGGGCCTCGGCGTCCGTCAGCGCGAGCAGCTCCTCGAGCAGCTGACCAAATAAGTGAGCGCTCAGGATTCCAAGCTCTTTGTGATTTCTGGACCGTCAGGCGCAGGCAAGGGCACGCTCGTCACTCGTGTGCGCGAGCGCCGCTCGAATCTGGGCCTGACGGTTTCGGCTACCACGCGAGCACCACGTAAAGG
>DAWBYD010000275.1:0-7233 GCA_052278285.1 Collinsella sp.
CAATGGTAGAGCACGCGGCTGTTAACCGCGCTGTTGTAGGTTCGAGTCCTACCCGGGGAGCCAGGTTGTAAAACCCGTCGCTTATGCGGCGGGTTTTTTCATGCCGCGATCGCTGTTCGCGAACGTTACCGTATCAACATTTCGTGTCGAGGATGTAATCCCGAGGCCCGCCACCTCAACATGGCGCGGTCGTTGTAGAATATTCCAATGATTGCTCCCACGAGATGGTGCCGCGAGCACCAGATAAGGAGATTCTTGTGTCTGAGACCATTAACGGCAGCCTGAGCGTCTCGAACGACGTTATTGCCGATATTGCCGGTTATGCCGCGATGACGTGCTATGGCGTCGTCGGTATGGCCGAACAGCTCCAGGGCGCCGAGAGCGTGCGCCTGCTTGCCGGTCAGCGCCTCCGCAAGGGCGTGCTTGTCTCCGCCGACGAGAACGGCCTTACGGTCGATCTTCACGTCGTGCTCGAGAACGGCGTCAACATGAAGTCCGTCTGCCACAATCTTTCGAGCTCCGTTGCCTTTACCCTGCAGGAGATCGCCCAGATCGATCCCGCCAGCCTTAAGATCGGCATCCATATCGACGCGCTCAAGAGCCGTCTGAACTAGCATCCGAAAACGGAGATTCAAATACCCATGATTGCAAAGACCATTCGCACCTGTTTTCCGATCGCTGCGGCTGCCGTTTCCGACAAGGCCGAGGAGATCAACAAGCTCAACGTCTTCCCCGTACCCGACGGCGACACCGGCACCAACATGTCGCTCACGCTCGCCTCGGTGACCAAGGAGCTTTCCGCCCTTCCCGCCGATGCCGATATGGAGGCCATCGCCGGCGCCATCACCCACGGCTCCCTGATGGGTGCCCGCGGTAACTCCGGAGTCATCACCTCGCAGATTCTGCGCGGCGTGGCCGAGGGTCTTGTCTCTGCCGACGAGCCTATTACGTCCGCCAACATTGCCTTCGCCTTCCGTCGTGCCGTCAAGGTTGCCTTCCAGGCTGTCCGCAAGCCCATCGAGGGCACGATCCTCACGGTCCTGCGCGATGTCTCGACCAAGGCCGATGAGTGCGAGAAGAAGAAGTTCTCGGCCGAGGATGCGCTCGATGCTATCGTCGTCGAGGCGTACCAGTCCGTCGCCCGCACGCCCGACCTGCTGCCCGTTCTGAAGGAGAACGGCGTGGTCGACTCCGGCGCCTTTGGCTTTGCCATCTTCCTTGAGAACTTTGTGGCTGCAGCACTTGGCCGCAGCACCGTTGTCGAGGATTTCTCCGCCACGTTTGATTCCGCTGTCTCTGCCCGCGACGCGGCCCTTGGTCGCGTTGAGATCGAGGCCAACGACGATTGGGAGGGCTCGGAGTTCCGCTACTGCAACGAGTTCCTGTTTAAGGCCGACGCCCCGTTTGACGAGGACGAGTGCCTTAAGTTCCTGGGTTCCATGGGCGACTGCGAGCTTCTCGTGGGCGCCTATCCCGACTACAAGATCCATGTGCACTCCAACACCCCCAACCTGGTGCTCGAGCACATGCTGCAGCTCGGTCAGATCTATGAGGTCTTTATCCACAACATGGAGATGGAGGCCCACGACCGTACCGCCAAGATCCACGAGGATCAGGAAAAGGCCGCCGAGCCCGCCAAGGCGCTGGGCTTTGTCGCCGTTGCCGCCGGTTCCGGCGAGGCCGACATCCTCAAGTCCCTCGGCGTCGACGTGATCGTGTCCGGTGGCCAGACTATGAATCCCTCGACCGCCGACCTGCTGGGCGCGGTGGACCAGGTCAACGCGACCTCGGTCATCATCCTGCCCAACAACGGCAACATCCGCATGGCCGCTGAGGCTGCTGCTTCAGCCTGCACCGACAAGAAGGTCGCCGTCGTTCCCACCAAGACCGTCCCGCAGGCCTTCTCCGCGCTGTTCGCGGTCCTGCCCGATTCCGAGCTCGAGGATGCCGTCGCCGCCATGGTCGACGCCATCAGCGAGGTCCGCGATGGCGAGGTCACCCGCGCCGTGCGCGACTCCAGTGCCTCTGACGGTTCTCCGATTCACTCCGGTGACGTCATGGGTATCATCGCCGGCTCCATCGACGTGGTCGGTTCCGACGTGAAGCAGGTCACGCTCGACTGCATCAACCGCATGCAGGAGGAAGAGGAGGGCGACGCGCTGACGATTCTGGCCGGCGAGGAGCTGTCCGATGAGGCCTTCCAGGAGATCGTCGACGCTATCGAGGAGGCTCAGCCCGATCTGGAGATTGACGCCCATCGTGGCGAGCAGCCGCTCTATCCCGTGATCTTCTCGATCGAGTAGGCAACTGCCCATGTCCGAGCTGTGCTCCGTGCCGCGCGTCTCGGAGCGCTTTGCCCAGAGCAATGCGCTCGACGAGGATATCGCGCGACTCAAATATGTTTCGGGTAAACGTGAGGAGGCCCTTCGCCGTCTGGGAATTCGGACGGTGGGGGACCTCCTTCTCCATATCCCTCATCGATACCTCGACTTTACCCGTTCTTGGTCTATCGAGATGGCGCCCATCGGTACCGTGTGCACCATCATCGCCACGGTCGACCGTATCGTCCAAAAGCAGCCGCGTCCGCGCATGCAGGTGACCGAGGTCTCGCTTGTTGACGAGACGGGCGTGCTGCAGGTCGCCTTTTTCCGCCAGCCCTGGATTGCCCAGCAGCTTAAGCAGGGCGACCGCCTGGCCGTGATGGGCAAGGTCGAGTTTGCCTACGGCTTTAAGCAGATGGCCTCGCCGCACTTTGAAAAGCTCGAGGACGGGCGTGCCGCAGGCACCATCCTGCCGGTCCATTACGTGAGTGATGGCGTGAGCCAGGCGTGGATGCGCCGCATCGTAAGCGGCGCGCTCGAGGTCGTCGGCAATCCGTTCGATCCGATTCCCGCGCCGCTGCGCGCAAAGCGGAAGCTCATGAGCAATGCCCGCGCGTTGCGTTCGATCCACTTTCCCTCGAGCATGGCTGAGCGCGACATCGCACGCCGGCGTCTTGCCTACGAGGAGTGCCTCTACCTGCAGCTGGCGCTGCGTCTGCGCAACGACGGCGGCCTGGTCGATGTGGTGCCCTATGCCCACACTGCGGGCGAGCATCTGGGCGCGCTTAAACAGGCCCTTCCGTTTTCGCTGAGCGACGAGCAGGAGGCCGCATTCCAAGACATCCTGCATGACATGTGCGATGGCGGGCGCGTGATGAACCGTCTGCTGCTGGGCGATGTCGGTACCGGTAAGACCGCCGTTGCCGCCTGCGCGCTGGCTGTGGCTGCCGATAGCGGCACGCAGGCCTGCGTTATGGCGCCCACGGGCGTGCTGGCGCGCCAATATGCCGATAAGACCGGCCCTCTGCTCTCGCAGGCCGGCATGTCCTGGGCACTTCTGACGGGTGCCACGCCGGCCGCAGAGCGCGAGCGCATCCATGCACAGCTGGAATCGGGCGAGCTTGACGTGCTCTTTGGCACCCATGCGGTTCTTTCGGATAACGTTGCGTTCAAGCATCTGTCGCTCGTGGTCATCGATGAACAGCACCGGTTTGGTGTGGGCCAACGCAACGCCCTGCGCGCGAAGGGGCCGGGTGCCGATCTGCTCGTTATGACGGCGACGCCCATCCCGCGTACGCTGGCGCTTTCGGTCTACGGCGATCTGGACACGAGCATCATTCGCCATCGGCCCGTCCCTGGTGCTGGCGTGACGACACGCGTGCTCACCGAGTCGAGCCGTGACCTCGCCTATGGCGCCATCCGCGAGGCGCATGAAAAGGGTCAGCAGACCTACGTGATTTGTCCGCTCGTGGAGCCGAGTGACTCGGCCGATGAGCTGGAAGACGTGCCCGGTATTGCTCGCGACGACGAGGGCCGCGTAACCGTCCCCGTGCCGCTGCACGATACGGCAACCGAGCTCGACCGACTGCGTCTTGCGTTGCCGGGGCTTACCGTCGAGCGCCTTCACGGCCGCATGCCGGCGGGGGAGAAGGACCAGGTTATCGATGCCTTCAAGCGTGGCGAGATTGACGTGCTCGTCTCGACTACGGTGGTCGAGGTGGGCGTCGACGTGCCTAACGCCACCGTCATGGTCATCGAGAACGGCGAGCGCTTTGGATTGGCTGCCCTGCACCAGCTGCGCGGCCGCGTGGGCCGTGGCAGTGTGTCGGGCACGTGCCTGGTCATGACGCACTCCAAGGGCAACGGCGGCGCATCGGCGGCACAAGACCGTCTCCAGTCGCTCGAAAAGACCTCGGACGGCTTTACGCTCGCCCAGATGGACCTGCGCCTGCGCCATGAAGGCGAGATCCTGGGTTATCGCCAGCATGGTGGTGTGACCCTGCGCTTTGTCGACCTGGACGCCGACGAGGAGCTGATCGAGTGGGCCCATTTGGACGCGGTCGAGCTCTTGCGGTATGCTTGCAACCTTGACTCCGTGGCGACGCGTCCCTTGCGCGACGCGGTCGCCATGCGTTATCGACATATCTTTAAGGAGGTCAGCGGAGGATGAGAATCATCGGCGGCGAATGGCGCGGTCGTAAGATCGAGGAGCCCCGTGGTCGCGATGTCACCCGCCCCACGACTGATCGCGTGCGCGAGGCGTGCGCATCTATGGTCATGTCGGCATTCGATTTCGATTTGGACGAGGTTCGTGTGTTGGACGCCTTTGGCGGCTCCGGTGCCTTAGGGTTAGAGATGCTCTCTCGTGGGGCCCGCTCGCTCACGACGTTTGAGATCGATCGCAACGCCGCGCGGCTCATTACCAAGAATATCGAGTCGCTCTGCCGTGACCGCGCGCGTTGGCGCGTGGTCACGGGCGACATGCTGGCGAGTGCCTCGCGCGGCCGCGTTCCGGGCGGCCCCTTTGATCTGGTCCTGCTCGACCCGCCCTATGCTTTTGGTGCCGAGCCGGTCGAGGAACTGCTGCAGAACCTGGCTCAGCAGGGTTTACTTGCACCTGGCGCTTACGCCTTGTTTGAGCATGCCGCCGCCGATGCGGGCGCGTATCCGGCAGGCTTTGAGACTGTACGTGAGAAGCGCTACGGCATTACCTCGGTCGACCTGCTTCGTTGGGTCGGCGATAACGATGGCGAGGGCGATAGCGCCGGCACCGATGCTGACAACAACGATGCCACGACGTTTCAGGAGGATGCTCATGAGTGACACCATCAACCGCGTGATCGTCCCGGGCACCTTCGATCCCATCACGTTTGGCCATATCGATGTGATCCGCCGTGCCCGCCGCATCTTTCCCAGCGTGATCGTCGCTGTTGCCGAGTCGCAAGGTAAAAACGGTGTAGGCACCACGTTTATGCTCGATGAGCGCGTGGCGCTGGCCCGCGAGGCGCGCGGCGATATCGACGGCGTCGAGGTCCTGCCCTTCACTGGCCTGCTGGTCGACTTCGCACGTGAGCAGGGGGCGGGTGCCGTGGTCAAGGGCCTGCGCGCCATGACCGACTTTGAGTATGAGCTGCAGCAGGCCGACCTTAACTATCGCCTGGATAGCGAGCTGGAGTCCATTTTTGTCATGAGTGCGCCGCAGTACGGCTATATCTCGAGCTCGGTCGTTCGCCAGATCGCCTCGCTCGGCAGCGATGTATCGACGTTTGTCCCGTCCAACGTGGTCGAAGCGCTCAAACATCGCTTTTCGTGACGTTTCTTATTGCCTGGTGGCATGTGGTAAACTAGCACGATGATATGTTACCTATGAAAGGAGACCGGATGCCGGGCGAGAATTTTCCTGGCGATAGGATCGTCAGCTTGGTCGATGAGCTCGAAGGGCTGATCGAGGAAGCCAAGCCGCCTTTCGGCAAGAACGCTCAGTTCAAGGTCATCGACGCCGACGTGTTCTTCAACATCCTCGACGAGATCCGCATGAGCTATCCCGAGGAGTGGCAGAAGTCCCGCCGTATCCTTAAGGAGCGCGAGGAGCTTATGGCTTCCGCCGCCGCCCAGGCCGATTCCATCATCGCTGACGCTCAGCAGCAGGCCCTCACCATTGCCGGGGAGCAGGAGATCGTCCGCCTTGCGCAGCAGCAGGCCGACGACATCCGCGATCGTGCCCAGCAGTACGAGCGCGAGACGCGTTATGCTGCCGAGGACTACGCAGAGCAGGTCTTTACGCACCTGGAGGAGAACCTCAAGCGCCTGCCCGGCACCGTTACCCGTTGCCGTCAGCAGCTCAACGAGGGTGCCGCCCAACAGAATGGTCAGTGGTAATGGCTGAGTTCCCGAGCGTTACCGTCGATCTTTCCGAGCAGCTCGAGTTTCCTGGAGATTCGTATCCGCTGACCGGTAAGGTCGATGTCGCCACCTACACGGTGGGCGAGAAGGAGTACCAGCTTCAGGACGGCATCGACTACGACGTTGTCTTTACCAATGCAGGTACCGGTGTCTTGCTCACGGGCATGGTCCGCGCGCACGCCACCGGCGAGTGCGACCGTTGCCTGGAGCCCGCCTCGTTTGATATCGCCGGCGAGATCGAGGAGTTCTACCTCTTTGAGGAGCCCGAGGATCCCGAGGCCTACGAGGACGGCTACGAGCTTCTGGGTGAGGACCGCATCGTCGATCTGGGTGAGCCCATCAATGACGCGGTCGTTATGGACACGCCGTTTGTGGTGCTCTGCAAGCCCGATTGCCGTGGTCTGTGCCCCACATGCGGTTGCAATCTCAACGTCGAGCAATGCGATTGCGCCGCCCAGGCAGAGGCAGAATGGGCCGCTGCCACGGAAAATCCATTTGCAGCATTGAAGAATCTCAAGCTTGATGAGTAAAACTGTGGTAGTATCGCTACTTGCGCGTAATCGCCACACTGGATAGTTCATAAGGAAGGTCACTATGCCCGTACCTAAACAAAAGCAGGGTCGTATCCGCACTCACACCCGTCGTTCCGCCAACATGAAGATCTCGGCTGCGGCTCAGTCCACGTGCCCCCGTTGCGGCGCTGTCAAGCTTCCGCACCACGTGTGCCCCAGCTGCGGTTTCTACAAGGACCGCGAGGTTATCGTTACCGAGTAACGGTATACTCTGGATGCGATGCCGTTCCAAATGGAACCACAATGGCCGGCTCAATGAGTCGGCCATTTTTGTATAAGGAGCATGTATATGAGTAACGTTCGCGTTTGTGTAGACGTTGTGGGCGGAGACGAGAAACCTCAGGTTGTTCTCGATGGTATCGAGGCTGCGCTGGCCGCCGATCCCGATATCGAGGTCTTGGCAGCTGGCCCCGCCGAAATCGTCAATCCCTTTGCAG
>DAWBYD010000276.1:0-4493 GCA_052278285.1 Collinsella sp.
CAAAGCCGGAGCAGTCAAAGCTGTTTGGGCCAATGCCGCCCCAAGAGTAAGCGTATCCGAGCTTGCTGTAGGCGCGCGAAACAACGGAACCGCCGTCAACGGACTGGCTCGGTGCGGAAGGCGTCGGAGTCGGAGCGGGCGTCACGGGCTGCGGCGTGGGAGCAGGAGCGGGCGTAGGCGCGGGCGTGTTGCCGCCGCCGTTGTTGGTCGTACCGCCACCATTGTTGGTGTTTTCAGTCGTACCGGCGGTATCGTTGCTCACCGTGGCCTTTTCGGCGGTGCTGGCATTAATGCCAGCCTGCAGCGCGGCGTTGGCCTCGGCCTCGGCAGCAAGCTCGGCCTGCAGCTGAGAATCCAGGGAGTTCACGACACTCTGGGCCTCAGCCTGCTGGGCATTGAGCTCGTCGACCTTCTTCTGCGTCGCGGCGACGTTCTTCTCCTGCTCGGTCTGCTTATCGGTGAGCTGCTGCTTAAGGTCCTTGACCTCCTGAATGGTCTGGGCCTGCTTGTCGGACACCTTACCGTAGTAGAAGAGACGGTTGAGCATGTCGCCCAGATCGTCGACGCCTGTCAGAACCTGAAGAAGGCTCAGACCGCCGGTCTTGTACTCACCGGCAACGTAGTTGGAAAGCTTTGCCTGACCTTCGGCAATCTCTTGCTGCTTTTGTGTGATCTCGCCTGCAGTCTGATCAAGCTCCTGCGTCTGTGCGGAGAGTTCTTCATGAATTTGCTGGGTTTGGGTGCCAATCTGCTCGAGCTTGGTACGAGCAGCGGCAAGGTCGGATGCGGTATCGGCGTAGGCCGGAGCCACGAGGCCCAGGCCCAAAACACAAGCGAGGGTTGCCGTAGCAGCGCAGCGTGCCATGTTTTTGTGCGTATTTGCTGTGCGCATGAAGCTTCCTTTCCGGTATCTAAGGGTAGCGGCTAGTCCACCGTTACCAGACTAAAGAGCTCAACGTCCTCGTTAGAAGGCGTGAGCTTCTTGCGCGGGTTGAGAAACGCAAGCTCAAGGATACAACCGTAACCTACAAGCTTTGCGCCCATATCTCGCACCAGTTTACCTGTTGCCTCGACGGTTCCGCCCGTCGCGACCAAGTCGTCCAGAATCAACACGGTATCTTTAGAGCTGATGGCATCGGCGTGGATCTCGATAGAATCCGTTCCATACTCGAGCTCGTAGCTCTCGCTGACCGTCTTGCGCGGCAGTTTGCCCGGCTTACGTGCGGGAACAAAGCCGGCACCCAGGGCGACGGCCACGGGCACACCGACCATAAAGCCGCGGGCCTCAGGTCCTACGACCTTGGTAATGCCCATGTCGGCAAAATGCTCGGTCAGCGCATCCACCATGGCCTTCAGGGCCTCGGGATTGCCAAAGAGCGGTGTGATGTCCTTAAAGACGACTCCGGACTCGGGATAGTCGGGGATATCGACGATATGAGATTCGAAGTCGTACATGGGTGACCTTTCATGGATTGCCGGGTTAACGGCGGTTATTTACCCGTGTTAGCAGACGGGTTATGCGAGGGGACGACGACCTTGGACGGCTGCACGAGCGACTCGTCGTGCGCGGCAACCGCGGGGACGCTTGCCCCATCGCTTTTAGCCTTGGTGGATTCGGAACGCGCAATCTCCTCGTCGAGGGCATCGATGTCAGCGTCCTCGACCACGGCGTTGAGCGACTCAAAGACACGGTTCTTAAGGAGCGCGGTGTGCACACCCTCGGTGAGGTCGTGCAGCTTCTTAAAAGCGCGCTCGAGCTTGGCGTCGCGCTCGTCATCGGAAGTATCCATGCCGAGCATGCTCACGAGAACCTGCTCAAACATCGAAGACTCGCGGTTTGCCGACGATACGTACTGACGCAGGTTGCGCGGCTCAATGTGGAAGCGCGACAGCTCCGAGCAGTAACGGATAATCGGGAAATCGCGACCATCGACAAGTTCGCGGTTCTGCGGGCTCTTGATGATGCGGATAAGATCGTTTTCGGCAAGGGAGCGGATAAACGAAATCTCGACGCCGAGCATGTCGGGGATCGTCTCGATGGGATGCAGCTTTTGCTTGGTTTCCTTGGGCTCCGTCTTAAGCGGAACATCGGACAGAAGACCCACCTCGTAAGCCAACGTGGACAGGTCCGTTGCGTTTTCCAGTCGCTGCTTAATGACGTTGAGCGGCATGTAACGGGTCTTCTGCAGGTGCAGGATGACCTCGAGACGGTCAACGTCTTCCTTGGAGTACTGGCGATACCCCTTAGGCGTACGATGAGGGGTGATGAGCCCCTCATCTTCTAGAAATCTAATTTTTGAGTTCGATAGATCGGGGTATGCGCCTCGAAGTAGATTGACGACCTGGCCGATACTCAGATAGTTGCGTTCGGCCATTACCTACTCACCGGTTTCGATGCGCTCCGGCGTGCTCTCGTGGTAGATGAGCGTGAACGTACCGATCTGAACGGAAGAGCCGTCGTGCAGCGGAGCACCGTTGACGATGGCGCCGTCGACCCAGGTGCCGGTGAGCGAGCCCAGATCCTCAATACGGGCGCCCAGGCCCTCGCGAATAATGCGTGCGTGGCTGCGCGAGACAGTCATGTCGTTGAGGAAGATGCCGTTCGCGGGATCGCGGCCGATGGTGGTCACGTCGTCCTCGAGCTCAAAGGCAGCTCCGGTCTGCGGGCCCTTGACGATGGACAGAACCGGAGCGGTGATGCGCACGTTGGCCATGAGGTCGGGAACGGTGACATCGCTCGAAGGAACACGGAAAACGCAGGTAGCGTCCGCAGTCTTATCGTTCTGAGGCATATTGTTAACCTTGTTGTCCATGACAACCCCTATCTAACGCGGCTACGCCGCAAAGAATGAACCGTACGTAATCATACCCCAACGACTTAGTCTTCGATTTCGGGGTTAAGAAAGTCGATGTCCTCGTCCTCGGGATGCGCGATGGCCTGTTTAATGGCCAACCCTCCCTTAATGGAATAGATGACAGCGGTGAGCATGGAGAAGATGACGCCGCCATACACAAAGAAGATGCCGAGGGGCACCGAGCTGCCGTTGAGGCCCGGGAATGCCGTGAACGTGGCGGGCAGCAGATGCCAGCCGTCCACGACGGGAAAGCCCAACAACATGAGCGAGAAGCCGGTCATGAGCAGTGCCGTGGCAATCTTTCCGGGAAAGACGACGTCGATGGGGCGACGGTGGTAATGGCGCACGATGAGCGTGCCGATACCCAGATAGATATCGCGACCGATGATGAGCACGCAGACCCAGATGGGAAGCTCGCCGCGGACCACGAGACCCAGCACGCCGGTAAACAGCAGCGCACGGTCGCAGATGGGATCCATAACCTTGCCGAGCCACGAGACCGTTTTGGTCATGCGGGCAATCTGGCCGTCCATCCAGTCGGTGGAAGCCGCGATGGCATAGATGACAATGGCGACGACACGGTTGTTGTCCGTCACAAACAGGTACAGGAAGACGAGCGTGAGGACCAGGCGCGTAAAGGTGATGAAATTGGAGATCGTAAAGATCTTATTCGACGGGTAATCGGAAGTGCCGATAAGCTCCTTTTTGATCTTCTTCTTGATGCCCACAGGACTCCCCCGCTGGTAAACGACAAAACTTTCGATACTATACCCGTTCTGGCGATGTCTATCCAGCGTAAGCATAGAGAGTCCAGACATGTGGAGGGTGCCTCTGGGCTGCGCTAGATTCTGCATTTGTGTACATCAGCCTCCAAAAGCAACATTTTTCGGCATCTTTGGTGGCTGATGTACACGTTTTGATTCGGTGATTACATCGATCGGGAAAGTTGTTGCTTTAAGCAAATGCGTGCGGGTCGAGAAGGGCTGGCGCCAAAAGAGCCCAACGGCCGTTACGGCTTCGTTAGAAACGCGCCCCACCATGGATGGTGAACCCGAAAGGTAAGGCGCGCGGGCACGGTGGCTCGGCCCGCGCGCCCGGAAGAGAAAGGATAAACCCATGGGTTACATGCTCGAGACGCGCGGGCTCACCAAGCGCTTCGGCCGCGGCGACCAGGCGCAGGACGCCGTGGCCGACGTGAGCCTTCATATCCGCGAGGGCGAGGTGTACGGGCTGCTCGGCCCCAACGGCGCCGGCAAGTCGACAACGCTCAAGATGATCTGCGGGATGCTGCGGCCGACGGCCGGGGAGATCCTCTTTGCCGGGCACGCCTGGCGCCGCGAGGACCTCTACGCAATCGGCAGCCTCATCGAGGAGGCGCCGCTCTACCCCAACCTCACCGCGCGCGAGAACCTGCGCGTGCGCACCACGCTGCTGGGCCTTCCCGAGAGCCGCGTAGATGAGGTGCTCGCCGCCGTGGACCTCGCGGACACCGGGAAGAAGCGCGCCGGGCGCTTCTCGATGGGCATGCGGCAGCGCCTGGGGCTCGCGCTGGCGCTGATCGCTCGGCCACGCCTGCTCGTGCTCGACGAGCCCACCAACGGCCTCGACCCCATCGGCATCGAGGAGCTGCGCGACCAG
>DAWBYD010000277.1:0-4538 GCA_052278285.1 Collinsella sp.
CGCAGATAAAACCTGCCAAAATAAACCTGTCCCTTTTTGGTAGGTTTAGCTTAGCAGCATGCGGTCGTTGGCGAGCTCGCCGCCCGAGACCTCCTCGAATTTCTGCAGCAGGTCGGCCACGGTGAGCGACTTCTTCTCATCGCCCGCCACGTCGTAGATCACATGGCCCTCGTGCATCATGATCAGACGGTTGCCCAGACGGATGGCGTCGTTCATGTTGTGCGTGACCATGAGCGTGGTCAGGTGGTTCTCGTCGACGATCTCCTCGGTCAGGTTGAGCACCTTAGAGGCCGTCTTGGGGTCGAGGGCCGCAGTGTGCTCGTCGAGCAGCAGCAGGCGCGGCCTGGTGAGCGTGGCCATCAGCAGGGTGAGTGCCTGGCGCTGGCCGCCCGAGAGCAGGCCGACCTTGGCGTTGAGGCGTGTGTCCAGACCAAGGTCCAGGCGCTTGAGCAGCTCAACGTACTCGTCCTTCTCGGCCTTGGTAACGCCCCACGAAAGGCCGCGACGCTGGCCGCGACGCTTGGCGAGGGCCAGGTTCTCGGCGATCTGCATGTCGGCAGCGGTACCGCGCATGGGGTCCTGAAACACGCGGCCCAGGTACTTGGCGCGCTGCGACTCGCTCAGGCGCGAGATATCGGTGCCGTCGAGCTCAATAACGCCCGAATCGAGCGGGTACACGCCGGCGATCATGTTGAGCAGCGTGGACTTGCCGGCGCCATTGCCGCCGATCACGGTTACAAAGTCGCCGTCATTCAGGGTGAGGTCGACGCCGGTGAGCGCGCGCTTCTCGGTGACGGTGCCCTTGTTAAAGGTCTTCTTGACGTGCGAGAGCTTAAGCATCTGCCTCATCCCCCTTCGTGTAGGAGCTGCGGAGCTTATAGCGCTCCCAAACCACGGGCACGCACAGGGCCACGGCGACGATCACGGCGGAGAGCAGCTTCATGTCGTTGGCGTCCATGCCCAACTGCAGCACGATGGCGCGGATAAGGAAGTACACCACGGAGCCAAAGACGGCGGAGGCAAGACGGACGCTAAACTGCGTGAGGCCGCCGGGAAGCAGACGGCCGAGCACCTCGCCGATAACAATGGCGGCAAGACCGATAACGATGGCACCGGTGCCCATACCAATGTCGGCATACTTTTGGCTCTGGCAGATGAGCGCGCCCGAAAGGCCGATGAGGGCGTTGGAGAGCACGAGGGCGATCATCTTGGTGGAGTTGGTGTTGACGCCCAGAGCGCGGATCATGTACTCGTTGTTGCCGGTGGCTCGCAGCGCCGAGCCGATCTCGGTGCCAAAGAACCAATACAGGATGGCAACGATAGCCACGGCGAGCAGGATGCCCAAGATGATGGCAACGGTGGACTGCGGCAGACCGGTCATATTGCTGACGGCCGAGAACACGGTGCCTTTGGCAAGAATGGGCGTATTGGACTTGCCCATGATGCGCAGGTTGATGGACCACAGGCTGATCTGGGTGAGGATTCCGGCGAGGATCGCAGGAATCTCAAAGACGGTGGTCAAAATGCCCGTGACGGCGCCCGCGATGGCGCCGGCGCACATACCGGCCAGCACGGCGAACAGCGGGTCGACGTTGTTATTGACGATGAGCACAGCGCAGACGCAGCCGCCGAGGGCAAAGCTGCCGTCGCAGGTCATATCGGGAATGTCGAGCAGGCGGAACGTGATAAACACGCCAAGCACCATAATGCCCCAGAGGACGCCCTGCGAAACGGCGCCCTGCAATGCAATGAGCATGCTTCATACCTCCTAGGATAGGGTGGACACGTGATTCACCATAATAGCGGTAACAATGCATAGAAGAGTTACGGACAGACGTTTTGTTTTACCTGAAACAAGCAGGGCGGACGCCGGTCTACAGCGCCCGCCCCTGTGGCTCAGATATTGAATAACGCGGCTAAAGCGCGAGCACGGGCTCTAGACGCATGCCGCGTATGGCATTACGCGTCCAGGGCGGAAAGGTCGATGCCCAGGGCCTCGGCCATTTTGTCGTTCTTGACGACGACCAGGTCCTTGCTCGAGAGGTGCTTGATCGGCATATCCTCGGGCTTGGCCTCGCCCTTCAGGATCTTAACGGCCATCTCGCCCGCGGCGTAGCCCAGGTCCTCATAGTTGATGGAGAGGGTAAACAGGCCGCCGGCCATGCACATACCCTCCTCGCCAGTCACGAAGGGAAGCTTGTTTTCCTTGCAGATCTGGCCGACCTGCGAGGCACCCGCGGCGATGGTGTTGTCGGTGGGGGAGTACAGCGCGTCGACCTTGCCCACGGCAGACTCGACGACGGACTGAATCTCGTTGGAGCTCGAGACGGTGAAGTCAGTGTACTCGAGGCCCAGCTTGTCGAGCTCCTTCTTGGCGGCCTTGATCTGGACGTCGGAGTTGGACTCGGCGGTGCAGTAGAGCAGGCCGACCTTTTTAACGTCGGGCAGGACCTTCTGCATCATCTCGAGCTGCTCGGCGACCGGGGTGAGGTCGGAAGCGCCCGTGACGTTGGTGCCGGGCTTGTCGTTGTCCTGGACCAGGCCGGAGGCGGCGTAGTCGGTGATGGCGCAGCCCACGATGGGGATATCGGCCGTGGCGCCGGCGGCAGCCTGCGCGGCGGGCGTGGCGATGGCATAAATCAGGTTGACGTTGTCGCCCACAAACTTGTCGGCAATGGACTTACACGTGGACTGGTCGTTCTGGGCGTTCTTCTGGTCGATCTTGACCTTAAGGCCGCTCTCCTTGATGGCCTTGACAAAGCCGTCGTTGGCGGCATCGAGTGCGGAGTGCTCGGTGAGCTGCAGAACGCCGATGGTGTAGTCGGAACCGGCGGCAGCAGAGCCGGAGCCAGAGTTGCCGCCGCATCCGGCGAGCGGGGCGAGCGCGAGCAGGCCGGCGGAGACCAGAAGGCTCCTGCGGCTGATGGTGATGTCCTTCATATCATTACCCCCAGTATAAAAATGGCTGGAAACACTGCACTGGGACAAAGTGCAAGTGGAACTATAGTAGCGCTGATGTCCATTTTTACAACAGCCTGGCGGATTTTTTAATACAGAATCGGATGGGCGGTACGGGTAGTCGAATGGGCGGCGGAGGGTCTTATGCGGCGGAGGAGGCGTCGTCCTCGTCTAGGGCGGCGAAGAGCTTCTTGCCGTCGAGGAGACGTGTGGTGACGTTTCTCATTCGGCCAATCTCTACGGTACGCAACGTGTCATCGGCGCCTCGGGCGTCGTAGACCGTTCCCAGCAGATACGAGATGCCATCGCGCTGCCTGATGGCAAAGGGACGGAGTGTCATCCGTGCTGCTTCGGTTTCGCCACGCGTCGTGACGCTCGAAATATCAAAACTCACCGTGGTTCCGTGGTCGATGGCCTGCTCGACGAGCTCGCACGTGTCGATGCGCTTGATGGGCGTGCGTGTTGCCTTGGTAGCCTTGCTGCCTGCGCTTGGAGCAGGTTCGGGTGTATCGAGATAGCCGCGAACGTCGGCACTCGCCATGGCAACTAAGTGCTGCGCCATGCTCTTGCGGATGGCGATAGGCGTGGAGCGGTTGCGCATGACCATACCGTGGAGCCGGATGATCTCCTCGTCGGTGAGTGGACGGGTCAAGAGCCGATACCCCACGCCGCGCTTGTATTCAATCTCATATCCGGCATGGCGAAGCGCGGAGATGGCGGTGTAGATGCTGCGCCGCGCCGCCGAGATGGGCATGCGGGCGGGGTCGTCGGGATGGGCGAGGCGCCGGATCAACTCATCGGAAAGCATGGCCTTGTCCTCGCCGGTGTTTTCGCTTAATAGTTGCAGGATGCGAACGGCGCGATAGGCTGCCATCGAGGCGGCGCCCCTCGTCGTGGTGTCGTAGGTTTCAACAGCGGCTTCGGTCATCGTGCCCACGTCCTTTCCGTTTTGGGTGGCGACGGTATGGAGCCTAGGACGTGGGGCTTTCCCAGGGGCGCAGGGCGCTCTGGGCGGTCGGTAGTCGTCGGCAAACGGTGGGTCGAGTTTTCAACAGCCCTGCTCAACTGACCAAAAACTTGCCAAAAGCTTGACGGATGCTGTTGAAAAAAAAGCGTCTCTCGACCGATGTCGAGAGACGCTTATGCGATGAGCGTTGGCGTGTGGCGACGCGAGCTAGCGTCCGACGATTAGAAGTCGGCGTTGCCCACGGTGCGCGGGTGCGGCAGGACGTCGCGGATGTTGCCCACGCCGGTCAGATACATGACCAAGCGCTCGAAGCCCAGACCGTAGCCGGCGTGCTTGCAGGAACCGTAGCGGCGCAGGTCAAGGTAGTACTTGTACTGCTCGGGATTCATGCCCAGGTCCTTGATGCGGGCCTCGAGCAGATCCAGGCGCTCCTCGCGCTGGGAGCCGCCGATAATCTCGCCGATACCGGGAACCAGGCAGTCGGCGGCGGCGACGGTCTTGCCGTCCTCGTTCATGCGCATGTAGAACGCCTTGATCTCGGCCGGGTAGTCGGTCACGAAGGTCGGGCGCTTAAAGTGCTCCTCGGTCAGGAAGCGCTCGTGCTCGGTCTGCA
>DAWBYD010000278.1:0-5722 GCA_052278285.1 Collinsella sp.
AGGTGGACGAGTAGGCCTATGGCGCTTTCCGAATACAGCGAGCGGTTGCTGGGCGCCTATGCCGAGCAACCGTTCCTTATGGCTCCCATGGCGGGCGTGACCGACCCTGCCTACCGCATCATGTGCCGCCGCCGCGGTGCCAACCTTGCCTACAGCGAGATGGTGAGCGTGGCAGGCCTTGCCTATGCCAGCAACAAAACGTGGCGCCTGGTGCTGCCGGCCGACGAGGAGCAGCAGATTTGTGTGCAGCTCTTTGGCTCCAAGCCCGATCAGTTTGCGAGTGCCGTCGCCGCCGTCGAGGAGCGCGTTGGCGATCGCCTGTCGCTCATCGATATCAATATGGCATGCCCCGCCCGCAAGGTCGTTACCAAGGGCGAGGGCTCGGCGCTCATGCGCACGCCCGATTTGGCCGAGAAGATCGTCGAGGCCACGGTGGGTGCGGCGCACGTGCCCGTGACCGTAAAGATCCGCAAGGGCTTTTACGCCGAGGACCGTAATGCCGCGACGTTTGCCCAGATGCTTGAGGGCGCAGGGGCTGCAGCAGTCGCCGTGCATGGTCGTTGCGCTACGCAGCTCTACACGGGCCAGGCGGATTGGTCGGTCGTCGATGAGGTCGCAGATGCCGTCGAGATTCCCGTGATCGGTTCGGGCGATGTGTTCTGCGCCGAGGATGCCGCGGAGCATCTGCGCAACTCGGGCGCCAGCGCGGTGTTTATCGCGCGCGGTATCTACGGGAACCCGTGGGTGTTTGGCGATGCTCGCGCCCTTGCGCTCGATGGCATACCGGTGCCGGTTCGCAGCTCCGTCGAGCGCCTGGACGCCCTGCGTGAGCACCTAACGCTGACACATGAGCTCCTGCCGCTCATGGCGCGTGCCCGTACGTACGCAAGCTGGTACTTAAAAGGCATGCCCCATGCCGCCGCTTGGCGTGCCCATGTGGTGCGCTGTTCCACTTACGAGGAATTTATGGCGCTGGTTGATGAGATCGAGCGCGATGTGGTGGCCTGCGAGACTGCCCTTGCCGCCGGCGAATCGGTGCCCCCTCATCCGCTGGAGGCTTAAGGGTGGCCGTTACCGCGCTGTACGTGCACGTTCCGTTTTGCGCCCAAAAGTGCCGGTACTGCGACTTTGATTCGCGCAGTTTTGCTCCATGCGACCCGAGCGCTGCGCTCGATGCCTATTTTGAGCAGTTGTTCGCGCGCCTCGATGCTTTTGGCAAGGCTGGGGCCCTTGGCCAAATCCGCACCGTCTATGTTGGCGGCGGTACGCCGTCGCTGGCGGGGGAGCGCCTTGTGGAGTTGGCGCGGCGTATTCGTGCGTGGTGCGCCCCTGTTGAGTTTACCTGTGAGGCCAATCCCGAATCGCTGACCGCCGAGCTTGCCGCTGCGCTTGCCAAGGTTGGTGTCACACGCATCTCTCTGGGCGTGCAAACGCTCGATAACGCCGAACTTACCGCCATCGGCCGCATTCACGATGCCGATCGGGCGCTCGCTGCCATCACGACGGTTAAGGACGCTGGGCTCGATGTGTCGTGTGACCTGATGTGTGGTCTTCCCGGGCAGACCGCCGTAAGCTGGCAGTGCACGCTCGATGGCGTGCTGGCGGCGGCTCCGCATCATGTGTCGGTCTACCCGCTCACGCTCGAGGAGGGGACGCCCCTTTATCGCATGGCGTGCCGTGACGAGTCGCTCGAGCCTGATGAGGATTTTCAGGCCGCATGCATGGACGTGGCACGCGAGCTCCTGGGTGCCGCCGGCTATCACCCGTATGAGGTGGCGAGTTACGCGCTCGACGGCCATGAGTGCGCCCATAACATTGCCTACTGGACCGGACGGGGCTACCTGGGCCTGGGTCGTTCTGCCGCGGGCATGCGCGACGCCGAGGATTTCGACCGTCTTGCGGGTTTGTTCCCCGGCGTGTCTTCTCGAGGCGATGCGTACCGCGTGCGTCTGGTGCAACGTGACGATGACGCGACGGCGTTCGAGGCCGAATATCTCTCGCAGCGCGAGGCCGCGGCCGAAGACCTGATGCTTGCTTGCCGCATGACGCGCGGTGTCGCGTCCGACCTGTTGGTTCGCGCGGTTCGTGTCATCCCAACGGGCGAGCTGGCAGTTGCCTGCGATCGCGCGCTCGAATTGGGTCTTGCCACTTGGGTGCCCGAGACGCTCGGGGTCCATGAGGGACCCTTCACTTCGGCAGATGTCGTCGCGGGCCATGTTCGAGCTCGTCTGGCGCCGACACACCTGGGCTGGCTCGATGGAAATGTTCTGTTCGAGCTGTTTTGGGATCTAGCTTAGGCCGCTCGGGTAGAATTACCGGAATATATACGCTGCTGTGAGCAGGAGGTTGCCGCGCATGGCGACGATGAACGAAAAAGATTACTACGAGATTTTGGGTGTCTCCAAGGACGCCACCTCGCGTGATATTCAAAAGGCCTTCCAGCAAAAGGCCCGCAAGCTCCATCCGGACGTCAACAAAGAGCCGGATGCCGAGGAAAAGTTTAAAGAGGTTTCCGAGGCCTACGCCGTGCTTTCGGACGAGCAGAAGCGTGCGCGCTACGACGCCATGCGCTCGGGCAATCCCTTTGCCGGTGCACCGACGGCTTCGCCCTATGGCGGTGGCTATGCCGGCAGCGCCGGTTACGGCAATCCCTTTGACGGCGGTTTCCCCTTCGGGGGCGCCTGGGGCCAGCCGCGTCGCGGGCAGGCTGCCTATAATCCCGAGAACGGCGCCAACGTGGTCGTCGATATTAAGCTCGACGCCAAGGAGGCCAAGGGCGGTGCCCGCAAGACCGTTCGCTATACGCGCTTCGATACCTGTGGTCACTGCGGAGGCTCGGGTTCTGTTTCGTCCGAGCATGCACATACCTGTCCGAGCTGCGGCGGTCGCGGCCACATCGACGTCGACCTGTCCTTCCTGTTCGGTGCCGGCACGTTCCAGTCGGTCTGCCCCGAGTGCGGAGGTTCCGGTAAGGTCGTCGCCGCCCCCTGTCCCGATTGCGGCGGCAGCGGTCGAACCCGTGTGACCTCCGAGCAGACAATTGAGTTTCCTGCCGGCACGCACGATGGCGACGAGGTCCGCATTGGCGGCATGGGTCACGCCGGCACCAACGGTGCCTCGGGCGGCGATCTTGTCGGCCGTGCCCATGTTGAGGCCGAGCGTCTGGAAGGCAAGGCCCGTACCGGTTTTTACCTGATGGGCATCGTGGCGCCGTTTTTGGTGCTGTCGGCCATATCGGGCGTGTTCTCGGCCTTTGCCGTGATGTGCTTTATTCCGTTTGCCATGGGCCTTTTCATGGTGGTCTCGGACGGCGTGCTGCACCGCAGCCTGCTGTGGTGGAAGCGCGGCGCGATGCAGTTTGCCAACGGTTTTGCCAACGGATTTATGTTCGCGCTCGTGTCGGTTTGGTTTGCGAGCTGCTCGCAACGTGCCATGCTTTCGCCCTACGCAATGCAATAACATCTAGCCCTCTGTTTGCGGCCGGCCCAGCTTGGGTATAGGACGCACTGTGACAATAATGAAAGTCGGAAGGATTCGGTCGTGTCGGAAAATAGGGATTACTACGAGGTACTTGGCGTCGACAAGGATGCCGATGCGCGGACGATTAAGCGCGCGTTTCTAAAGAAGGCCCGTACCGTACACCCGGACGTTTCGGACGACCCCGAGGCCGAGGCCAAGTTCAAAGAGCTCAACGAGGCTTATTCCGTTCTTTCCGACGAGCAGAAGCGTGCTAACTACGACCGTTACGGCACCGCGGACGGCCCTGGTGGTTCGGGCTACGTCGATATCAACGATATCTTTGGCGGCATGGGCATGGACGACCTCTTCTCGTCGTTCTTTGGCGGCGGTGCCGGCGGTGGCGCCCGCAGCCGTCGTGAGCGTCGTCGCGGACGTGACATGGCCATCTCGCTTTCGGTGACGCTCGAGGAGGCGGCGCTCGGCTGCAAAAAGACGATCAGCTATGACCGCCTTGCTCCTTGCGAGGACTGCAACGGCACCGGTAGGGCAGAGGGCGCACAGGAAAAGCAGTGCGGCCGCTGCCACGGTACGGGCTACGTCACGACGGTTCAGCGTTCGTTCCTGGGCCAGGTTCAGTCTTCCTCGCCTTGCCCCGACTGCCATGGCGAGGGCACGGTCATCGACCATCCCTGCGAGACCTGCGACGGTCAGGGCCGCACGCCTTCGCATGAAAAGATCGACATCGATATTCCCGCCGGCGTTTCGACCGGTCGCCAGCTGCGTGTGAGCGGCTTTGGCGAGGCCGGCCTTCGCGGCGAGCCTTCGGGCGACCTGATTGTCAACGTGCGCGTTGCCGACCATGAGCGCTTTAAGCGCAACGGTGACGACCTGTACCTGGTGAGCGATATCTCGATTGCGCAGGCTGCGCTCGGCTGCGAGATCGAGGTCGAGGGCATTATGCCCGACGAGGTCGTTAAGGTGACGGTTCCCGCCGGCGCCCAGTACGGTGATACCGTGAGCGTCAATAATTACGGCATGCCGCGCATTGGCGGTGGCGGTTCGCGTGGCCGCCTGATCGTGCAACTGCGCGTGGTCGTTCCCACCAATCTTTCCAATAAGCAGCGCGAGCTGCTCCGTGCTTTTGCCGATGAGATGGGCGATGACGTCGCTTCCGGTAAGAAGTCGGTGACCGACCGTATCAAGAGTGCCCTCGACGATATCCTCGATTAAGGAGCCCGCGTGCTCGCACCCCATATTTCCGTCGTCAACCTCGGCTGCCGTGTCAACCGGGTTGAGTCTGACCGTATCACTGCCGATCTTATGCGCCTGGGCTTTGCTATTGTGGAGCCCCAGGATGCCGATCTGATCGTTATTAACACCTGTGCCGTTACGGGCGAGGCTGAGGCCAAGACCCGTAAGGCCGTTCGTCATGCGCTGGCCCATCAAAACGAGCCCTATGTGGTCGTGACCGGATGCGTGGTTAATTTGCATCCCGAGGAGCTGCTGGAGCTTTCGGATCGCGTGATCGCCGAGCCGTCCAAGATCGATGTCGCCGAACGTGTCTGCGAGGTGTTGGGCGTTGAGTCCGATAGCGTTCCCGCCTGCAGCGATGGCGAGGTGGTCGATGCGCTCGGTCGCTCTCGCCTGGGCGTGAAGATTCAGGACGGCTGCAACCACCGCTGCACCTATTGCATTGTGTGGAAGGCGCGCGGCCCCGAGCGCTCCGTGCCCGTCGAGTCCGTGCTCGAGCAAGTTTGCGAGGCCCAGGAGGCCGGCGTGCCCGAGGTGGTGCTGACCGGTGTGAACTTGGGTGCCTACGATGGCAAGAGCGCGACCGACGAGCATGTCGAAATCGATGAGTTGCTCGAGGCCATCATGGAGCGCACGTCTATTCCGCATGTGCGCATTTCCTCGGTCGAGCCCATGGATATCTCTGAGCGCCTGCTTAAGGTTATGGCGCGCTATCCGCAGCGTATCGCCCCATTTTTGCACCTGCCCGTGCAGTCCGGCTGCACGGCGACCCTTCATCGCATGGGCCGTCCCTATAGCGCCGAGGCCTTTGAGGACACGGTGCGCATGATTCGCGCCAACTTGCCCCAGGTGTCTCTTTCGTGCGATGTCATCGTCGGCTTCCCCGGCGAGACGGACGAGGAATTCGAGGAGTCGCTGGCGCTGTGCCGCCGTGTGGGTTTCTCGCGTATGCACGTATTCCGCTATAGCAAGCGTCCCGGTACCCTTGCTGCCGACATGCCCGACCAAGTGC
>DAWBYD010000279.1:0-2530 GCA_052278285.1 Collinsella sp.
GCTCGCTCGAGCCATACGTGCTGTCGTAGGTGGCGGCGAGCTCCTGCTCGATGCTCTGCGCCTCATCGGGCGTATAGTCTTCGGGCTTCTCAATGGGCAACTCGTTGACCATTTCGGTGAACGAAGTGATAAAACCCTGAGACGCATATGTGGTGATGGGCTGCCAACGGTCAAATCCAAAATTCAGCGCCTGCTCCAAGTCGATGCTGGAAAAGCCCGAGAGCCCCACAACGGTCACTAACAGAAAAGCACAGAGGTTAGCGGCGATTGCGGGGAAGACATGGGTGGGCGTACGGAGCTTTCGCGGACGGATAAGCGAAAGAAGCCCCAGGGAAATCTCCAGCAGGGCGAGAGAGGTTACGATTCCGGCGGTAAAGGTAAACTCGTATCCCTCGCTCACCTCCATTGCGGTGCCAAGGGCCAAGATATCGCTTGGCAGGATGGCTTCGCCTTTAAACGTTATGACGAAGTGCTCGGCAATGCCAAGGATGCAGCAGGCGACGGGCACGAGGGCCATGACGCCTCCATGACGCTGTCCCAGCAAATAAAGGGAGAGCAGAACCGTCGCGAGCAGCCCGACGGAAAACCCGAATGAGTTGGCGGGAATGCGATAGAACGTTTCGTTGCAGGCAATTTCGAGTGAAACGAACGAGAGCGCTGAAACAGCGGCGATGACAAGGATGTCACGGCAAATACAGGCAACCGTTCCCGTCGCAAGATCGGTTTGGTCGATAAGTCCCGAAACCAAGGGCTCGACAAGAAGTATGACGGCGGCAGCACCGAGCGCCGAATAAGAAAGGACCCATAGGGAACTGTCCTCATTTACGAGCAATTGATTCGTAATCCATGCAGCTACCATGCCGAGCGGGATGAGGAGCGTCGCGCACCAAAAGACGCGGGCAATGGGTGGCTTTTCATTGTGTTTGATTGAAAAATACACGCGCACGACGACGGTGGCCACGATAAGGATGGCGATGAATATGGGCAGATTGGCCATGTCACTCGAAGTGATTTCAAGGGGGATATCTTCGGTCATGGACGTTCCTCTGTTACGGCAAATTAAGTTCAGTATTAGATTACTGTAACCTTTCCACGGCATTTCGAGAAACAAAGCGCCCGATACGCAAAGCTAAAGGTCTGCGAATCTTGTATTACGAACATCTGTGCGCGTCGAGTGCGCTAAACTCATCGACAGTATGATTCGATGCAATAGGAGGCAAGGAGCTTCCATGTCTGATTCTTCTATCGTTATTCGCGGCGCTCGTGAGCACAACCTCCGTGATATCGATGTTTCCATTCCGCGTGACCAACTCGTGGTCATTACCGGTCTTTCTGGCTCGGGCAAGAGTTCGCTGGCATTTGACACTATCTATGCCGAGGGCCAGCGTCGATACGTTGAGAGCCTTTCGAGCTATGCGCGCCAGTTCTTGGGCCAGATGGACAAACCCGACTTGGATTCAATCGACGGCCTTTCGCCGGCGGTGTCGATTGACCAAAAGACGACGTCTAAAAACCCTCGCTCGACGGTTGGCACCGTAACCGAGATTTATGACTATCTGCGCCTGCTGTTCGCCCGTGTGGGCACCCCGCACTGCCCCGAATGCGGCCGCGTCATTGAGCGTCAGACGACCGACCAGGTTGCCGACAAGGTCTTGGCGGCGGGGGAGGGCCGCCGCGCGTTTGTGCTGGCACCGGTGGTGCGCGGGCGAAAAGGCGAGTACACCAAACTGTTTGAGGACCTTCGCGCCGAGGGCTTTAGCCGCGTGCGTGTCGACGGTGAAGTGCGCTCGCTCGACGATCCGATCGATCTGGACAAGAAGTTCAAGCACGATATCGCGGTCGTGGTCGACCGCATCGTGATTCGGGAAAACTCTCTGGGCCGCATCGCCGAGTCTGTTGAACAGGCGACTGCCTTGGCGCACGGCAATGTAAACGTGTACATGCTGCCCGATCGCGATGCTCCCGAGGGGACCGAGGGCGAACTGCTGGAGTATTCGTTGGCCTTGGCGTGCCCGGAGCATGGACACTCCATTGACGATCTTCAGCCGCGTGATTTTTCGTTCAACGCTCCCTATGGCGCATGTCCTGAGTGCGACGGCCTGGGCTTTAAGAAAACCGTTGATGCCGAGGCGCTGATTGAGGACCCCTCGAAGTCCATTGCCGACGGAGTCTTTGGTAGCCTGTTTGGCAATTCGAACTACTATCCGCAGATTTTTGCTGCGGTCTGCAAACACTTTAAGGTGAGCGCCGATACGCCGTGGGAGGACTTGCCCCCTCGCGTGCGTCGTGCATTCTTGGATGGCCTGGGCGATACGAAGATCTCGGTCGACTACCAAAAGCTCGACGGACGTCGTAGCCAGTGGGATACAAAGTTTTCGGGCGTTCGCAACATCCTGTACGAACGCTATGCCGAGACGACGAACGAGAACACCAAGGCGCGCCTGGAGAAGTACATTCGCGAGGAACCGTGCTCGAGCTGCCACGGCGCTCGTTTGCGCCCTGAGATGCTCGCCGTCACCGTGGGCGGCAA
>DAWBYD010000280.1:0-2855 GCA_052278285.1 Collinsella sp.
ACGGCATCTCCGCCTTCTACGACTCCATCTAGGCGCTCGATGCCGTGCATCAGAAGTCCGAAGCCCTCGATGGCCAGGAGCAGGCCGACGTGTACGCACACGAGGTCGTTCCCGCTATGGATACGCTGCGCGCCGCCGTGGATGCCATGGAGGAGATCGTGGCCGCCGACTACTGGCCGGTTCCGACCTACGACGACATTCTGTTCTATGTGTAGAACGTAACTGACATATCGTCACGGTATTGAGCCGGGGTCCGCATCGCGCGGGCCCCGGCTTTTTGTTTGCGAAGGACGCTTTGAAGCCCGTTTTGCCGCCGATGTGCCTAGGTATAAAGGGCTATGGGCAAAAAACGTCAAATATGAGTACTGTCACAAGTCCTGTAACATTATTTATTTGCAAAATATGTAGTGTTACGCAACATATGTCCAAGTACTTAGCCGATAAACGTCTGCAATTATTCCGCCGTAGGACGCCCGACGGCTAAATCGCCTTCTGAAGGCATGAAATCGCTGTAACTAAAATGGTAACAGTACTCATATTTGCCATTTTTTGACCACAGGCCTTGCGATGATGCCGGGATTCGCACCCTGTCGGGTTCGAATCCCGGCATATCGGTAGCAAAAAGCCCGTCACCGCGGGGGTAACGGGCTTCTAGTTTCAAATGGTGCCCCCAGCGGGATGTCCGCGTGCGGCTTCCGCCGCCCGCTTCCGCTGCGTCGCTTCGCTCCTTGCGCGCTGCGCTGGAAAACGCTTGTGCGTTTCCTCAGCTCCGCACCCTGCCGGGTTCGAATCCCGGCGTATGGGCAGCAAAAAGCCCGCCACCGAATTGGTAACGGGCTTCTCAGATTCTGTGGTGCCCCCAGCGGGATTCGAACCCGCGATATCCACCTTGAAAGGGTGGCGTCCTTGGCCGCTAGACGATGGGGACAGCGGGAAAGAGTATAGCAGACTTTTTTGCCGTCGCGTATATCGTTGGCAAACTGGAAAACCACCACACAGGAGTAGGCTTCTATTCCGATCTTCAAATATCTCAATCTGTAACATCTGAGCAGGCAAATCGGCTCTACCTGTTACAGATCGAGACAAAAGGCAGACGTCGGTACGAACATCTCATTCTGTAACAGTAAGACGACTTTTATCGGTCTAGATGTTACAGATCGAGACAAACTGCTGGGCCGGGTCAAAACCACCACAAAGGTGCCTGTCCCCTATGAGGTGGTGGGGTGTTAGGGGAGGAGCTTCATGGCGGCGTCGTGGGCGGCGTGCTCGTAGGTGTCGTCGAGGGGTTTGAGCGGCAGCAGGGCGGCGGCTTGTGCGTCGCCACGGCGCTCGAGGGCGTGCGCGACCAGCCAGTCGGCGAGCTCGGGGTTCTTGGGCAGTGCCGGGCCATGCAGGTACGTGCCGATGACGCCCTTGTAGATGAGGCCCTCAAAGCCATCGTCGCCGTTGTTGCCGGTGCCCGTGACGACAGACGTTCCGAGCGGCGTGGCATCGGCGTCCAAAAGCGTGCGGCCGCCGTGGTTCTCGAATCCGACAAAGGGCTCGGGTGCCAGGTCGGTCTTGACGGCGACGTTGCCGATCAGGCGGTCGGAGCCGCGCACAGTCTCGGCGGCAATGATGCCCATGCCCTCGATGCGATTCTCGCCCATATAGTACGAACGGCCGAGCAACTGATAGCTGCCACAGATGGCAAGCAGTGTGCCGCCGTCCTCAACATAGGCCGCGACCTTGTCTTTTTGAGCGAGCAGTTCATGTGCAACCGCCAGCTGGTCGCGATCGGAGCCGCCGCCCATCATGACGATATCGGCGTCGGTCAGGTCGAGCACCTCGCCCATGTGGACCTCGTCCACGCGCACGGGAATGCCGCGCCAGGCGCAGCGGCGCTCGAGCGTGATAACGTTGCCGCCGTCGCCATAGAGATTGAGCGCATCGGGATACAGGTAGACGATGCGCAACGGGCGCGAAAGCTCGACCGGCGCAATATCGGTGGGGACAGCGCTACCATCGGCGGGCGTTACGGCGCAGGAGACAACCGAGCTCGCATCGGCACCCTTAAGCTCGTCGAGCTCTTTGACCAGCGGCGGGAAGGCCGTGTAGTTAGCGACGGCGTAGAAAGTGTCGCCGGCAGCCTCGTCTGCCACGGCGCCAATTGCCTGCGCGACGTCCGAGATAATGACGGCGTCGATGCCGGCGTACTTGAGGCGCACCTGCATATCGTGTGCGCGCGTGCCGCCGGCAAAGGCGACAAGCCCTGGGGTATCGGCAATGCGCTCGAAGTCGACGTCGTAGATCCAGGAGACATCGTGGCCGTCGGCACTGTTGTCGTTCAGGAAGAAAGCGCAGAGTCTGCCGCCCGCCGTCTTAATGGACTGGATCTGTCGATCGAAGCCCACGGGATTCTTGGCCAGGTTTGCCTCGACGGTGCGACCGGCAATATCCCAGCGGCCCATGCGTCCGCCGGCGGGTACGTAGGCATCGAGCGTGGGCTGCAAGTGCGCCGTATCCACGCCTAACTCATGTGCGGCAAAGAATGCAGCGGCAACGTTGTAGACCATGTACAGGCCGTTGTAGCGCGTGGCGATGTGCACGGCTGGCGCGCTGGAATCAGATCCAAACACCAGGTCAAAACCATAGCCATCGCGACTGAGCTTCACATTCGTTACGCGGCGGACCAGCGCGGGGCGTGCCCAACCGCACGAGGGACAATGGTAGGCGCCGAGTTGACCATACTGTACGTAGTCGTACTCCAACGGGGCGTTGCACTGCGAGCAAAAGCGCGAGTCGCTAATACGGTCGGACTCGGTGTCGGTGGCGCCATCGATGCCAAAGGCAATACTCGCATTGGGAACGCGCGC
>DAWBYD010000281.1:0-6763 GCA_052278285.1 Collinsella sp.
AGAGGACCATCGCTGCGTACTTGGACCTCTTCAACAGGCGCAAGCTGACCGAGGACCTGTGCGGATGGGAGCCGCCCATGCGCTCGAAGGCCCGCGTTCGCGTGCGCCCCAAGCGCTACTTCTGTGACCCGTCACTTGCGGCGGCGTTGCTGGGGGCTACCCCTGAGCGGCTGCTTGGCGATATGCAAACGCTGGGGATGCTCTTTGAGAATCTCGTCCTGCGCGACATGCGCGTGTTCCTTTCCACCTACGGCGGTGTCGACAACAGTGTCCATTATTTCCGAGATGAGAAGGGCCTTGAGGTCGATCTGATCGTTGAGCACGACGGGCGCTGGGGAGCCATCGAGGTCAAGCTGAGTGATGCGAAAGCAGACGATGGAGCGAGAAATCTCAAGGCGCTGGAGAGGAAAGTGCTCTCCAATCCTGCCGCCCAGAATGCCGCGCCGGCGTTTTTGGCGGTCGTGGTTGGAAAGGGGAGCATTGCCTACACACGCGACGACGGCGTGGCGGTGATTCCCATGGCGGCACTTGGGGCGTAGTGGTTTTGCGGGCGTGCCGTGCTTCCTTTACCGAAAATCCATTTGGTAAACCAGATGCTCGCGGATAGAATAAAGTTGACGGCGGCCCAAGGGTGATAGCTGGGCAGCGCCGTTGCTTGGTCAAGAGGTCAGCGCCTTAATGGCAGCGACTTGTTATGCTTCGAATGCTGCTTGAGTGCCTCGGAAAGTTCGATAAGCGCCGTGAAGAGCGAGACCAAAGCAACCAAGAGCTCTACGAGCTCTGATGGGCCCGGGATGACCGCTGATTCAAGTCACCGGGCCTAAATCTTTTTCATGCATTTGAATAGAGCGGGCGATTCTCTTGGGGCCGTCTGCATGGCGTGCGACCAGCGCATGGTATTGCGCCCCGCTTTCATGTCCGCACGGGCGCCTATCCTTACGGCAATGTAGCCGCCTATGTAGCAAGCGGCAGTTGACGGAGAAAGGCCCTAACCGTGTCAGCTGAAAAGACGCCGTGTATCTCGGCTATCGATACGACGAACTTTGCGCGCCAGATCGTGCTCGACTTTGAGTTCGCTCCGGTGCCAAGACAGCGCCAGCGCCGCGGGCTGCGCAACGAGATTATCGAGATCGGCGCCGTCAAGCTCGATTACCGCGGCAACGTGATGGGCGAGTTCTCGCAGTTTGTGCAGACGGAATATGCCGAAGGTGTTGCGTATCCCGTCCGCGAGCTCACGGGGATATCGGCCGTGGACACTGCGATGGCCGATCCGCTCTACGTGGTGATTAAAAGGCTCGGCGATTGGATCGGTCGCTACTCCGCTCAGGTGGTTTGCTGGAGCGGGGCGGACCGCCGACAGCTTTTGACCGAGTGCCAGGCAAAGCGCATCGACCTTTCCTCATTTCCTACGGACTGGGCCGACTTGCAGGCGTTTTACACCTCGATCATGGACGTTGGCAGCCATGGGCACGTCTCGTTGGGCGACGCGGCGACGTGGTTTGGTATCGAGTTTGACGAGTCGACGGGCCATGCCCACAGCGCCCTAGCCGATGCGCGCGTGACCGCCAAGCTGCTCAAGCAGATGATGGACGGGGACTATCATGTGAGTCCGCACGCCCAGGAGATCCGCCAGCGGTGGGGGATGGGCGAGCGAGCTCAGACGCACCTTTCTAGCAAGTGCCCCGAGCTGGGTGACTTGCTGCTGAAGCTGAAGGCGGAGGGGAGGTAGGCCTTTTGAGAACGCCATTCGGTTTGGCATGGCGGAGCTGTAAGCGCGGCTCCACCATGCTGTTTGAATCAAAGCGTCAACCAGTATGACGAGCTGCCTGGTCTGTCTGCCTACACCATCGCAATCCCGCGCACGGCACTCAGCAGCTCGTGCTCCCTCTGGCTCCATTGGCGCAGCTCGGCCGCGCGCACGGCGCCGCGGCACAGGTCCAGGAATGCCTCGGCTCCCTCGCAGAAGCACTCGCGGGCAAAGGCGCCGGATCCGTCCGCAACGCACGCGCCGTCAGCGAAGAGCTTCCAGCTGGACGGCTCGCGCGAGTCGTCTCCGAGCAGCTTGATCTGCAGTACGTGCGGGTTGCCGGCAGCACAGAGCTCTTCCTCGAGCTTCTGTACCGTAAAGCGCATCTGGTGGGAGAGGCTGCTCTTGACCATGGCCGAGGCATAGCCGCTCGGCCCGTCCAAAAGATGCATTCGTTTTGGCTTGACGACCAGGTTGTGGAAACTGCG
Organism: Collinsella sp.; assembly: GCA_052278285.1. Taxonomy (GTDB): domain Bacteria; phylum Actinomycetota; class Coriobacteriia; order Coriobacteriales; family Coriobacteriaceae; genus Collinsella. The sequence goes on from DAWBYD010000281.1 coordinate 2,236, forward strand.
CTCGCTGCGCACGGAGAAATTGTCCATACGGACTCCTTTCATCGATGTTGGCAGGGCCACCGTGCCTCTTGGCCGGTTGGCGTCGGGATCGTGGAGCCAACTCTCTACCCCGACTCTGGATAAAACGTGCCCGCTCCTTGCGGACACGATGGAGTCTATCAGCGCACGCGGACAGAAATCAAGCGCCGCCTGCGAAATGATGTGCAAGCGACGCTTGATTGCGCGGCGATTATTCGGCCAACATCCGGAAAAGTGTCGAAATCAGCCGTATGAAAGTACGGAAAAGTGTCAAATTCGAGCCGCTCAAATTACGGAAAAGTGTCGAAATGGGTGCGTGGAAATCACGGAAAAGTGTAAAACTGCACGTGAACAGGGGTACGGCATAGCTTATGTTCCAACCTAGCTGTTGGGGTCGCCCTTGAGGGTATTGATGTCCAGGTACTGGTTGTCGTCCTCTTTTTGCTGCGTTGCCGATTCGGACGCGGTGGGGCCGCGGAACAGCTGGAATCCCTCAAACGCAATCACGCCGAGCAGAGCGATGATGATGGCGATAAAGACAACCTTTGCCGCATGCGAAAACTCCGAAAAGCGCGGCGGTTCTTCTTCGGTGTGGTAATCGGCAGCACGCTCATCGTCGGTGCCGTGGGTATACGACGATGCCGAGGCTGCCTTTACGCTCGCTTGGTTGTAATCGGGAGCGGGCGTGGCGGCAAACGGGTCGCGAGAATAGCCGCTCGATGTTTGGCCGTAATCCTCGGTTTCGATGCGGCCGGCGCGAGGTTGTTCGTTCGGGCGGTTGGCGTATGCTGCGGTGTTGTCGTATGCGGACTCGCGTTTCTCGGCAGCCGCAAACAAAGGGTTTACCGGAATGTCGAGCGCCGGCATGCCGCTCGAGGTCTCGTCCAGATCTGCCGCCGCCCAGGAATCAAAGGCAAACTGGCGGTTGGAAAGATCATCCAGATCCATGACAGGCGGCTCGAGCTCGGGCTCGGGAGCCGTGTATGCCGGCTGCTGCGGGGCAGCGTAGCGAATCGTGCTGTCTGCCGTGGGACGCTGTGCCGCTGCAGCGAGAAACGCCGCCGTCTCGGATGGATCGCTAGCAGGACGGGGCGCAGGGGCGGCTTTACGCGTCGTCTGCACGATGGGACGGGTGCCAAAGTCGTCTGCGGGCACGGATGCCGGCGCGGGCGTGGCGGAAGGTGCGGGCTTTGCACTTGTCGGGCGAGCTCCGCCGCCCATGAGTTCCTCGGCAGTCCAGGGGCGGTCGCTCATCACGTCGTCGAGGCTCAACGCAAACAGATCGTCTTCGCCCTCGTCAAACGCGCGTTTCGCATGCCTGGCGCCAGAAACGGTGCCTCCGCGGCAGTTGCGTGATGCGTTGCTCGACCCCATCTTGTTCCATCCTTTCGAAATGCTCACATTCATCGATTATATGGAACTTGCCTAGCGGCCGACTCTTGGATTCGTGCTTTCCAGAACTCGCGCCCAAAAGGGGAGGGGCAATCCAGGCGAGTGCCTACTTGTCGCCGGCCGCCGCCTTGGCCTCATTGAGGTAGCTATAGAAGCTGTACTTTGAGATGCCAAAGAACTCGCAGGCGCGCTCGCTCGACTTGGAAATGAGGAAGGCGCCGCGACGGTCGAGGTAGCCAATGGCGCGAATGCGCTCATCTTTGGTCATGAGCGCCGCGGGTTTGCCCACGTATTGCTCGCACTCGCGCAGCAGATCTTCGAGCAGGTCGCCGATGTTTTTGGTAATGGGCTCGGGCTCGGTGTAGCCCGTGGCGCCGGTGCCGGTAAAGGCATCGAGCGAGCGCTCAAAAGCCTTCATGAGCGTAATGTCAAAGTTAATGCCCAAAATGCCGACGGGCTTGCCCTCGTCGTTGCGGATAAAGATGGTCGAGGACTTGAGCAGCTTGCCATCGGTGGTTTTGGTGAGGTATGGCTCGCGGTCGTGCACGTCGGTGGTGCCATCGTGCATGGACTCAAACACAATATGGCTGGGGCCGTCACCCAGTTTGCGCCCGCTGACGTGGCCGTTTTCGATCACTACGATGGAGTGGTCCACGTCCTCGGTCTCCAGGTCGTGGACGACGACTTCACAGTTGGGGCCAAATTGGAGTGCCAGGCCGTGTGCAAGGCGCTTGTAGAACTCAATCTGTGCGGGGGTCATAGGTACCTTCCTAAAAATTAGTTTGGGCACACTTTGCCATAAACCACACCTGTTCGCAAATAGCGAAAGTGTCACTGCGTTATGTGACCGTTCGTCGGCGAAAAGGTACCGATTACGGCAACAAACAATTTGTTAGGTTTGCCAAGCAAAAAGTGTGATAGAACAGTGCTAACAAACTTTTTGTTTGGCATCCACATAAAAGTTCAGTCGCATGAATGGGAATGGGCTGAAACGCGTATGCGGGGGCCGGCAAGAGAGGACTTAAGGAGTTCACCGTATGGCCGATAAGATCCAGTGGGCGGGCAACACGATGCCCAAGAGCGATGACAAGCACTTGGGAATCATGAGCCTCGACCACGTGAAGAAGGCCCGCGCCTTCCACCAGTCGTTCCCTCAATATACCGTCACTCCGCTTGCCCGCCTGGACGGTCAGGCCGCGCGCCTGGGCCTGTCCAACCTGTGCGTTAAGGACGAGAGCTATCGCTTTGGCCTCAACGCCTTCAAGGTCCTGGGCGGTTCGTTTGCCATGGCCAACTACATTGCCGACGAGACCGGCAAGGACGTCGCCGAGTGCACCTTCGATTACCTGACCTCCGATCAGCTTGCCAAGGACTTTGGCCAGGCCACCTTCTTTACCGCCACCGACGGCAACCATGGCCGCGGCGTGGCATGGGCTGCCAACAAGCTTGGCCAGAAGGCCGTCGTGCACATGCCCAAGGGTTCCACCAAGCCCCGCTTTGATAACATCGCCGCCGAGGGCGCCACGGTGACCATCGAAGAGGTCAACTACGACGAGTGCGTGCGTATGGCCGCCGCCGAGGCCGACGCCTGCGAGCGCGGCGTTATCGTTCAAGACACCGCCTGGGAGGGCTACGAGAAGATCCCGTCTTGGATCATGGAGGGCTACGGCACCATGGCTTCCGAGGCAGCCGAGCAGCTGCGCGAGATGGCCATCAACCGTCCGCCGCACGTCTTTGTCCAGGCTGGCGTGGGCTCGCTGGCCGGCGCCGTGGTGGGCTACTTCACCAACCTGTATCCCGATAACCCGCCCACCTTCGTCGTGGTCGAGTGCGCACCTGCCGCCTGCCTGTACAAGGGCGCTGCCGCCGGCGACGGCGACCCGCGCATCGTGGACGGCGACATGCCCTCCATCATGGCCGGTCTGTGCTGCGGTGAGCCCAACATCCTGGGCTGGGATATCCTGCGCAACCACGCCACCGCCTTCGTGTCCTGCCCCGACTGGGTCACCGCTCGCGGCATGCGCACCCTGGGCGCTCCCGAGAAGGGCGACCCGCGCGTCATCTCCGGCGAGTCCGGCGCTGTGACCACCGGTCTGGTCGAGACTCTCATGCTCGATCCCGAGTACGCCGAGCTCAAGGAACTCATCGGCCTGGACAAGACGAGCTCCGTGCTCTGCTTCTCCACCGAGGGCGATACGGATCCCGACCAGTATCGCCGCATTGTTTGGGAAGGCGAATATCCCACTTGCTAATCGTTGGGGCGGAGTAAATAGGTATCGCTCCGCCACCTCAAAGGTAGATTCCTTCGTTTGAAAGGTTATGAACAATGGCTAAAGAACTCGATTTCGACGCTATCAAGGCTGCTGCTGAGTCTCATCGTGCTGATATGACTCGCTTCCTGCGCGCTATGATCTCCCATCCCTCTGAGTCCTGCGAGGAGGGTGAGGTTGTTGCTTGCATCAAGGCCGAGATGGAGAACCTTGGCTATGACGAGGTCAAGGTCGACGGCCTGGGCAATGTTATGGGCTTTATGGGCGAGGGCGACAAGATCATCGCCATCGACTCCCACATCGACACCGTCGGCATCGGCAACATCGAGAACTGGGATGCCGATCCCTACGAGGGCTACGAGACCGATGAGATCATCTACGGCCGCGGCGGCTCCGACCAGGAGGGCGGCATGGCTTCTGCTACCTACGCTGCCAAGATGATGAAGGACATGGGCCTCATCCCCGAGGGCTACAAGATCATGGTCGTCGGCACCGACCAGGAAGAGGACTGCGACGGCATGTGCTGGCAGTACATCTACAACAAGGACGGCATTAAGCCCGAGTTCGTCATTTCCACCGAGCCCACCGACGGCGGCATCTACCGCGGTCACCGCGGCCGCATGGAGATCCGCGTCGACGTTCACGGCACCTCCTGCCACGGCTCCGCTCCCGACCGCGGCGACAACGCCATCTACAAGATGGCCGACATCATCGCCGACGTCCGCGCCCTCAACAACAACGGCTGCGACGAGTCGACCGACATCAAGGGTCTCGTCAAGATGCTCGACCCCAAGTACAATCCCGAGCACTTCGAGGATGCCCGCTTCCTGGGCCGCGGCACCTGCACC
>DAWBYD010000282.1:0-2274 GCA_052278285.1 Collinsella sp.
AAGCGATCACGTAGACGCGGTCGAGGTCGGTGAGCTCCTCGAGCGAAAGGCCCAGCTCGTCGATGCCGAGCTCGCCGTCCGGCGTCATACGACCAACCAGCGTGTCGCGCACGACGCGCGGCTGCTCGTGAATCTCCTTGAGCATAAAGTCGGGATAACCGCCCTTTTCTGCCATGTCCAGGTCCCAGTCGATGTGGGTGACCTTGGGCTCGATAACGTTGCCGGCCTCGTCGGTGTACTCGACGCCTGCGGGCGTGAGCTTGGCAAACTGACCGTCCTCGAGCACCACGACATCGCGGGTGGCGTCGATGAGCGCGATGACATCGGAAGCAACATAGGAGCCGGTTTCGCCCACACCGACTACGATCGGGGAATCCTTGCGGGCCACGGCGATCACGCCGGGCTCGTCAGCGCACACGGCGGCCAGACCATAGGCACCGACCACGTGGGTGCAAGCCTCGCGCACGGAGGCCATCAGGTCGTGCGTCTCGGCATAGGCCTCTTCGATCAGATGCGCGAAGACCTCGGTATCGGTCTCGCTCTTAAAGTGGTGGCCGCGACCCTCCAACTCTTCGCGCAGCTCGGCGAAGTTCTCGATGATGCCGTTGTGGACGATGGCGATACGACCGTCGCAGCTGGTGTGGGGGTGAGCGTTAACGACGGAGGGCTTGCCGTGGGTGGCCCAACGGGTGTGGCCGATACCGCAGGTAGCGTCGCTGTCGATATTGGAAAGCTCGCTCTCCAGGCCCGCAACCTTGCCCACGCGGCGAATGACGTCGAGGTGAGCCGCGGCGCCCTCGCCCACCTCGAGCGCGACGCCCGAGGAGGCATAGCCGCGATACTCCATACGCTTGAGGCCCGTGACCAGGATGTTCTTTGCAATATCAGAGCCGGTGTAGCCGACAATTCCGCACATAGGATAAATCCCTTCGTCCGCTTGACTGCAAAACGTCCACGCACAGGGGGCGCTGAGACGCATAACGTTCGAGTATTGTACTCACGCAAACGCAAGCTGATATACCAGAAGTGGTATCTCAACTTAGATACCACCCGATGCACACACGTCCAGCCGGTCCAAACCACCACAAAGGTACCTGCCCCCTTCGTGGTGGTCGCGCTGGCAACGGCGTTTCCCCAGATAAACCTGCCAAAATAAACCTGTCCCTTTTTGGTAGGTTTAGGATGCTACAATCTGGCTTGTACTTGAAACGCATCAAAGGGGCCGCTATGGCAAAGGTAAAAATCAGCGACGTCGCGCGCGAGGCCGGGGTTTCGCTGGGCACGGTTTCCAACGCGCTCAACCACCCCGAAAAGCTGCGCCCCGAGACCCTCAAGCTCATCAACGAGACCATCAATCGCCTTGGCTACCTGCCCAACCAAAGCGCCCGTCAGCTCGCGGGCGGCGCCACCAAGTCCTTTGGCCTGGTGCTCCCCCGTCTCGATCACGGCTTTTCGCTCCAAATCGCCAGCGGCGCCCACAACGAGGCCCGCAAGCACGGCTACGACTTGCTCATCGCCAACGCCGATAACGACGACATTCTCGAGGACCATTACCTGCGCTATTTTATGGGCACGCAGATGTCCGGCGTCATGGTTCAGCCCATGGCGTCCCCCGACTGGCATCCGGCCATGACTAAAATGCCCGTGCCGATCGTCCATCTGGACATCCATTGCTCCGAGCCCGGCTACTACGTAGCGGCCGACAACGAGGCCCAGGGTCGCATCATTGCCGAACTTGCCATCGCCCGCGGCGCACGCCATATCACCGTTGTGGGTAGAGCAGCATTTATGCAACTCACCCTGCGCGTCCTTGGCATTCATAAGGCGCTCGCCCTGCACCCCGATATCAAGATCGAAGTCATCGCCGCCGGCGAATGGAATACCGCCGCCGACGGCTACGGCATCGGCGCCCAAATCGCCGCGCGCCCCGCCGACGAACGCCCCGATTTTGTCGTCGGTCTGACCGACGTGCTGGCCTCGGGCGTCATCTCGGCGCTGGTCGACAAAGGCATCGCCGTCCCCGGGCAAGTACGCGTAGCAGGTTGCGATGGCAACCCACTCGCTTGGAGCGGATCGGTCCCGCTCACTACGGTAGCGCCCCCGGGCTACGAGATTGGCCGCAAGGGCGTTCAATTGCTCATGGAGCAAATCGAGAACAAGGTCCCGACAAAGACCAAGCATATCCACGTCAGCTCTGCCGCACGCACCGTCACCGAGGGCACAGCCGCCGAGGACATCAACCGCCAAGAACTCGTGCGGCCGTTCCTGCTGGAG
>DAWBYD010000283.1:0-2786 GCA_052278285.1 Collinsella sp.
CGGATGGCACCCCACCCCAACATGTCATCGGAAAACAGCGGTTCTCGGCGTCCCAAGGAAGCCATATCCGCCACCTCGCGCACGCGACCGCCCTCAATCCGGTACGCACACGTCGCGTATTCGAGCATTGGGCGCGGCTGATGCGTCGCCACAACAACCGTGCAGCCCAGCTCGCGATTCACACGAAACAGCGCGTGCAGGAAATTCTTCTCCGCAACCGGATCAAGCTGAGACGTGGGCTCGTCGAGCAGCAGCACGCGCGGGCGCAGCGTCAGAACGGCCGCCAACGACAGCAACTGTTTGCGACCGCCCGAAAGCGTGTCAGTATCGCGGTGAAGCCAGTCTTCCAGCCCAAAGAAATAGCTGGTCTCAGCTACGCGACGGCGCATCTCATCACGCGCTAGCCCCAAGTTTTCCAGGCCAAACGCCATCTCGTGCCACACGGTTTCGCACACGATCTGGTTCTCGGGATCCTGGAACACATAGCCCACGCGCTCCGCCGATTCCCGCACATCCATGTCGGCGACGTTCTCGCCCAGCACGCGCAGTTCGCCAGTGCGCTCGCCCGCCGGAGCGATCTCGGGTTTGAGCAGCGACAGCAGCGTCGACTTACCCGATCCGGTACCGCCAACAAGCAGCGCAAATGCACCTTGGGAAACAGACCAGTCGAGCCCCTCGAGCACCGCAGCATCAGCATCGGGGTAGGCAAAGCTCAGGCTCCGCACCTCAATCGCCGGCATATCCGGGCCGCACGCCGCGCCCGACACCGGGCCCCTATCCAACCGAGCCATCAGCCAAACCTCTTCTCATCACTCGCGTGCAACGCGCAAGGCAGCACCATCCAGGCAGCGTACACAACATAGCCCGGCCACGGCGCCGGCACCAAGAGCTGAGGATAAAACGAATACTGCGTCGTCGCGGTCCACGCCACTGGCACCGTGACCACGCCAAACAGCGCAAGCCCAACCAACGCGGCAACGTCGCTGCGCCCCAGTCGATACCGCGCATACGTCGTACGACGCGTCGCGGCACCCCACCCGCGCGAGCGCATCGCGTCCGCGCGCTCCAGCGAATCTTCCATGCCCCAGCCCATCAACACACTCGATGCCCGCAGACGCGAGCGCACGGGGTCGGCCGGCACGCGGCCCGGCACATCAATCGCATCCTGCACCGCCATCACCGTACGACTGCGACGCAAAAACTGCGGGATAAGCCGCATGCACATCGAGATCATGAGCGCGATCACCGGCGCGGCATTACCCAGCAGCGCGAGCACCTTGTCGTAGCCAAGCATCGACGCCGCGGCCTCAAACCACAGTACGCTCGCCACAAACAACCCGCCCATGCACAGGCCGTAAACCATGCTCTCTAGATACACCGCACGCATGCCAATACGAAACAGCTCCGTCGAGCCCGATGCACTAAACAGCGGATTGAGCACCGCGATAATCAAACTCACCGGCAGCTGCCAGCGAAGCGCCCCCAACGTGCGCGCAGCACCGCGCGTCGCAAGCCCGTACGCCAGCCCGCCCGCAAGCGACAGCGCGATCAGCACCGGTTGCATCGAGAACATGGTGAGCCCCAGCGTCAGTACCATGTAGAGGGCCGGCACCGCCGGATGCGACATCGAGAATGCCGCGACGGGCTCGCCGCCAAACTCTTCTCGTATGTTGTCCACGGGCACCCCCGTCCCCTAGCTCAAACGACGGCTCCGTAGCACCGCCAACGCCGCACGCAAGCAGCGCAAACGCCACACCAGCGACGCAAGCCTCAACCGCCGCAAACCAATCGTTACGCGCTCATCATATGCCTGCGGTATCATATTGCGCCGTGTATCGTTTCCAAACACACGTCTCTATAACGTAACAGGAGATCACATGGACGCAACCGCAATTATCCTCGCTGCCGGCGAGGGCACCCGCATGAAGTCGAACCACTGCAAGGTTTCGCACAAGATCCTGGGCAAGCCCATGGTCCAGTGGATCGTCGACGCTACCATCAAGGCCGGCTGCAGCCGCGTCGTGGTCGTCATCGGCAGCCACGCCGACGAGATGCGCGCCCTGATCGACGGCGCCTACGCCAACAGCGCCACCAAGGTCGAGTGCGTTGAGCAGACCGAGCGCCTGGGCACCGGTCACGCCGTGAAGGTCGCGCTCGCGGCCTGCGGCATCACGCAAGGCCCCGTCGTCGTGCTCAACGGCGACCTGCCGCTCATCACCGCCGACACCGTCGCCAAGTTCGCGCAGACCGTCGCCACCGGCGAGCTCGCCTGCACCGTCATGACCATGACCCCGCCCGATCCTTTTGGCTACGGCCGCATCAAGCTGGGTGCCGATGGTCAGATCGAGCGCATCATCGAGCAGAAGGACTGCACGCCCGAGCAGGCCGCCACGCTGCTCGAGTGCAACGCCGGCTGCTACGCCTTCGACGGCGCGCAGCTCGCCGCACACATCAACGAGATCGGCAACGATAACGCGCAGTCCGAGTACTACCTGCCCGACATGCTCGAAATCCTCAAGGGTCACGGCCAGGCGGTCTCCATCTTCCACTGTGACGACTACCGCGACGGCCTGGGCGTCAACAGCCGCATCCAGCTCGCGCAGCTTACCGCCATCGCGCGTGACCGCATCAACGAGCACTGGATGGCCGAGGGCGTTACCTTCATCGACCCCACGCAGGCCTGGATCGGCCCCGACGCCACCATCGGCCGCGACACCGTCGTGTGGCCGCAGACGCACCTGATCGGCCATGTCACCGTGGGCGAGGAGTGCCAGCTCGGCCCCAAC
>DAWBYD010000284.1:0-3989 GCA_052278285.1 Collinsella sp.
CCAGCGCGGCAGCCAAGTCATCGACCACGTAATAGCCACCGCGCCGCGGCTCGACAATCGGGCCATACCCGGCACGCGCGGAAAGGCGCTCGACCAGACGCGAACCGGCAGCGCCCTCGGCAGCAGCACCGCAGCTCACGCCGCGCGCCACCAGCAGCGCCTCGCCCGAGGCCTTCTTCTGGTCCAGGGCGGCACGCCCGGCACGCTCAAGCGTGGCGGCGTCATCAAACAGCAGGGCATCGATATCGCCGGCAAGTAGCTGCTCCACCAGGCCCTCAAGCTCGCGCGGGGCCTCGAGCACGTCGCCCAGACGACCCGAGACATCGTCGCCCAACGCACCCACCAGACGGCTCACGAGCGGCGAGCTGTCGGCCATGCGGGCATCAAGCTTCTTTTGGCTGGCAAGCTCCGAGCGCACCTCGGACAGCTTGTTGCGCGCCTCGCTCTCGCGGGCACGCAAGTCCTTCAGGGCCGCACGGGCGACCTCGGTGGCCTCACGCGCATCGACCTGAGCCCGGCGCGCTTCCTCAAGAGCGCCCTCAAGCTCCTCGGCGCGGTCGTGACGGCTCTCGAGCGAGGCCGTGACCTCCTCGAGCTGTTCATCGATCTGCTCCAGGCGCGAGGCATACATGTTGTCCTCGACCTCGGCATTGGAAAGCGAATCCTTCACCTTGGCGAGCTCGAGCGCGGCGTTATCGGCCACGCGCTGCACATCGCGTTGCTCACGCGTAAGCTGCGAAATCTGATTGTCGAGCGCCACGCGCCGCTCGTGGAGCTCAGCGGCGGCAGGACCAGCGGCGTCAACGTCCTCCTGGGCCTGCATATGCGCGCCGGTCACTTCCTCAAGCTGCGCACGCGCGTCCTCGAGCTCCTCGACCACGCGACGACGCTGATGCTCGGAACTCGAAATCTGCCCGCGCATGTCAGACAGGCGCGACACCATGTTGTGGCCCTTTTCCTCGAGCAGGCGCATGTCGGAGTTAATGCGGCCGACCACGTCTTGCATATGGCGGCGCTGCTCGCCCAAGTCGCCCACAAACAGGCCTTTTTCCTCAAGCATAACCTGAAGCTTCTCGAGCTCGCGCTCCTTTTCGCCCATGCGGTACTGCGCAAGCTCCAGCTCGGCAGCGCCCTCCTTGGAGCGACTCTCCAGGTCGTTCCACTGCGACTGCAGCGAACGCAGCTCGTCGACGGCTAGCATCTGCGTAAGCTCGTTCGCGCGCGAGGACAGCTCTTTGTACTTGCGCGCGCGATCGACCTGACGCTCCAGCGGTCGCAGCTGACGGGCGATTTCTTTATTGATGTCGCGGGCACGCGTCAGGTGCTCGTCCATTGACTTAATCTTTTTGAGCGCACGCTCCTTGCGGCGCTTGTGCTTGGAGATGCCGGCGGCCTCCTCGATGAGGGCGCGGCGCTCCTCGGGGCGGCTCTGCAAGATGGCGTCGAGCTTGCCCTGGCTGATGATGGAATGCGTATCCTTGCCCAGGCCCGAATCGTGCAGGATGTCCTGAATGTCCATCAGGCGGCACGGACTCGAGTTGATGAGGTACTCGCTTTCGCCCGAGCGATACATGCGACGGGTGATGGCGACCTCGTCAAAATCGACGGGCAGCATATGGTCCGAGTTATCGAGCACCAGCGTGACCTCGGCGACACCCACCGGCTTGCGCGCTGACGAGCCAGAGAAGATGACATCCTCCATGGCCTGGCCGCGCAGCTGCTTGGCGCTCTGCTCGCCCAGGACCCACAGAATCGAGTCGGAGATGTTCGATTTTCCCGAGCCGTTGGGGCCGACGATGACGGTCAGGCCCGGCTCAAACGTCATATGGGCGCGGTCGGCAAACGACTTGAACCCTTTGAGCGTGAGGGACTTGAGATACACGGTTCCTCGCTTACACGTGCTTCTTGTTCAGAATCACGCCGTTGGTGGTGTAACCCATGCGGTCGAGCGCTTCGAGCGCGGCAGCACCCTCGGCTTCCTTCTTTGAGGAGCCGGAGCCGCGACCCTGGCGAATACCATCGATCAAAACCACAGCGGTAAAGGTGGGCGCATGCGCCGGGCCCTCGGAGCCAACGAGCTTGTACGCCGGGGGCTCGTGACCGTCGGCTTGCACGCACTCCTGCAAGAACGATTTGGGGTTCGCGGGGTGCTCGGCACGCTCGGAAGCCAAATGCGGCTTAAGCGTACGGTGGATAAACTCCGCTGCGGCATCCCAGCCGGCATCCAGGTACAGTGCGCCCACGAGCGACTCGTAGACGTTCTCGAGCGCAGAATGCAGGCCGCGCGCGCCGGTACCGGTCTCGGAGGCACCAAAGATGATGATGTCGTCGATGCCCAGCTCGTGAGAAACCTCGGACAGCGTGGCGCCCGAGACGAGCGACACCTTCAAGCGGGTGAGCTTGCCCTCGTCAAACTCGGGATAGGACTCAAACAGGGAGCGTGCGACCACGGCGCCCAAAATGGAATCGCCCAAGAACTCAAGGCGCTCATAGCTGGCAGAAACCGGCTGGCCCTCGACTGCCGAGGGATGCGTAAGCGCCGCGCGCAGCAGCACCTTATTGTTGAACTCGTGGCCCAAGATTTCCTGGGCGCGCGTAAGTCGGTCGGATAAAGCCAAGACTTAGGCCTCCTTGGCAGCTTCGATAGCGTCGACGGCGTCGGCGACAGAGTTGAGCGAGAGCAGGGTCTCGTCATCGATCTCGAGGTTGAACTCGTCCTCGATAGCCGTAACCAGCTGCAGGCGCTCGAGCGAGTTGGCATCGAGGTCGTCAAAGGTGGTCTCATCGCTAATTTCGGCAACATCGACGCCCAGAACGTCAGCAGCGACCTCGGCGATCTTGTCGAAGATTTCGGAGCGGTCCATAGCGCTTCCTCTCATAGTGCATGAATACCAAAAGAATGGTACCGCCCGGGCGGTACCAAGACACGGTTCTGATTCTACCCCACGACGTGCGCCGCGAAGCACATAACAGCGCTCTAACTCGCTCTTATAAAACGATACCGTCCATAGAGTTGGCGACATTCTCGACCAGCCCGGCGCGCACGGCTTCGGCCGCCGCGAGCGTACCGTTTTTGACAGCCTCGACTGAGGTGGCGCCATGGCCGATCAGGACCAAGCCGCGCAGGCCCAGAAGAATCGCGCCGCCCTTGGCGTCGCCAGAGAGCTTGGCCTTAATCTCGCGCATCTGCTTTTTAATGAGCAGCGCGGCGATCTTGGTGCCGAGCGAGGCCATAAAGGCGCCCTTGAGCTCCTGCAGCAAAAACTTGGCAGCGCCCTCGGTAGCTTTGAGAGCGATATTACCCGACATGCCATCGGCAACGACGACATCGAAGTTACCTGAGGTGAGGTCGGTGCCCTCGCAGTTACCAACAAAGCCGGGAACGGCGGCCTTCATAGCAGGGAAACAGGCCTTGGTAAAGTTGGAGCCCTTCTCATCCTCGGTGCCGTTGGCAAGCAGGCCCACGCGAGGATGCTCGATGCCCAGGACGACGCGGGCATAGGCGCTACCCATCTGGGCAAAACGCACCATGTCATCGACCTCCACATCGGGGTTGGCACCCATGTCGCACAGCACCGGCAGACCGCCGGCGCGATTGGGCAGCGCAGTGGGCAGACAGGGGCGCACCGGCTGCTTCTTGCCTTCGGCCTGATACCTAAACGGCGGCACATAGGCGGTGGCGGCGGCGGTCATGGCACCGGTGGAGCCGGCGGAGAAGAACGCATCCGCGTTGCCCTTCTTAATGGCGCGGCAAGAAAGCACGATCGACGACTTACGCTTGGTCATCACGGCGCGAATGGGATCGTCATCCATGGCGATAACGTCAGGCGCCTCAAGGGCCTCAACACGTGCATGGGAAGCTGCAAAGGGATTGACGATTTCGGCGGCGCCAGCAGCCAAGCCCTCGATATCGGGGTCGGCGTCAAGCGCAGCCTCGATCCCATCGAGAACACCCTGAGGTTTCACGTCACCGCACTCAACGTCTACAC
>DAWBYD010000285.1:0-9118 GCA_052278285.1 Collinsella sp.
CAAGAAAACCGAGGACAAGGGCGTGCGCCTGACGTTCCCCGATATGCCGTACCTGATTGTGTGGAGCAAGCCCGAGGGCGACTTTGTGGCTGTTGAACCGTGGGGTGGTCTGTCCACCTGCTCCGACGAGGACGATATCCTGGAGCACAAGCGTGGCTGCCTGGTGGCCAAGCCGGGAGAGACCGTCACCCGCGGCTTTGAGATCGAGATCCTTTAACGAGTTATCGTATGTTTGGGGCGGGTCATGCCGCCCCGGAACAGGAGTTCAACATGATTCTGACCGTTACCATGAACCCGTCGATTGATACGCGCTATCAGCTCGACAAGCTGATCATCGACGATGTTAACCGTGTGACGCCCGAAAAGACCGCTGGCGGCAAGGGCCTCAACGTGAGCCGTGTGCTGCTGCAGTTGGGCGACGATGTGCTCGCGACCGGTCTGCTCGGCGGCCACATGGGTGCCTATATGGCCGAGCTTATGGATGCCGACGGCGTCAAGAACGACTTTGTGCCCATCGCCGGTGAGACGCGCATTTGCCTGAATATTCTGCACGAGGGTAATCAGACCGAGCTGCTGGAGAGCGGCCCGCAGATTGCCCCGGCCGAGCTCGAGGCCTTTACGGCCAAGTTCGCCGAGCTTGCAGCGAAGGCGGACGTTGTGACGCTTTCGGGCTCGCTGCCGCGTGGCGTCGATGCCGGCTACTATGCCGAGCTCGTCAAGATCGCCGAGGAGGCGGGCGCCAAGGTGTTGCTCGACACCTCGGGTGCATCGCTGGAGGCCGCGCTGGAGTCCGACGCTAAGCCTGAGCTCGTAAAGCCCAATCTGACCGAGATTAACGGCCTGCTGGGTACGTCCTTTACGACCGATGATGTCGATGCCCTACGCGAGGCGCTTGCCGCCGATGACCGCTTTGCCGGTATTCCCTGGGTTGTCGTTTCGATGGGCGCTGCCGGTTCGGTGGGCTTCCATGAGGGTCGCGCGTTCCGCGCCAAGACGCCCGCGATTGCGGCTGTGAACGCGACGGGTTCCGGCGACTCGACCATCGCCGGCTTTGCGCATGCCATTGCTGCTGGTGCCGACGACGTCACGGTGCTCAAGACCGCCAATACCTGCGGCAAGCTCAACGCCATGGATCCCAAGACCGGCCACCTGGTCATGGACTGCTGGGACGAGGTCTACAACAGCGTTGAGGTCGTAGAGTTGTAGCGGTTGCGACTCCCAATAGAATGAGCGTGGATAATCTCCCGCTTTTGGTGCCCATACGAGCTCAAAGTGGGAGATTTTCCACGCTCAAGTCATTAGTTGTTGGGGACGTTCTTGTTTGACTAGTCGTTTAAGAGCGTCCCCAATGACTACACTCAAAAACGGCGCCCGTCGGTGATGTTGCCGGCGGGCGCCGTTGTCGTGTAGACGCTATTTGTTGAGTGCGTGCGTTCGAGCTCGCATGCTATAGCGAGTCGATAAAGCGCTGTTGGGCGGCGCGTCCTGCCTCGTCCCACTTAAAGACGCCGGCGTTGTCGAGCACGTGGCCAAACACCACGCCGACCTCTTCGTGCAGGATGTCGATGGCGTTGTCGGCCGTAAGCTCGTCGGCGCGGCGGGCAAAGACGTCCTCAGCCCATGCGGCGTGGCTGCGGCAAAGGTCGTCGCCCTCGAGCGCGCCGGCAAGGTCGTAGCTGGCATCTGCCTTGGCCGCCAGCAGGTGCTCGCGGACGGCGCCGAGCTCGGGAACCAAACGCGGCGGCAAAATGGCCAGGCCCATGACCTCGATCAGGCCGATGTTCTCCTTCTTGATGTGGTGGTACTCAGCATGCGGGTGGAATACGCCCAGCGGATGCTCGTCAGTCGTGATGTTGCAGCGAAGCGCCAGGTAGGCCTCGTAGACTTCGCCGCCGGCATTGCCGCGCGAGTCGACGCGGCGGATGACGGGCGTCACGGTGTTGTGCGCTACGCCGTCGGCTGTGTGCGCGATGACGCCCACCGACTCATCGGTCCACTCGCGCCAGGCGAGGATAATCTTCTCGGTGGCGTCGAGCAGCTGGGCGCGGTCGTGCGAGCGCAGTCGCAGCACCGAAAGCGGCCACTGCAACACGGTACCGCTGACCTGGTCAAAGCCGGGCACGCTAAACTGCGAGACCTCGGTGGCATGCATCATGGGGAACTCGTGCGCGCCACCCTGGAAGTGGTCGTGCGACAGAATCGAGCCGCCCACGATGGGCAGGTCGGCATTGGAGCCAATAAAGTAGTGCGGGAACAGGTCCACAAAATCGAGCAGGCAGGTCAGACCCTTGCGGTCGACGTGCATCGGGCGATGCTCGGAGCTCATAGCAATGCAGTGCTCGTTAAAGTACGCGTACGGGCTGTACTGGAAGCCCCAGCGCTCGCCATTAAGCTGAATGGGAATAACGCGTAGGTTCTGGCGAGCGGGGTGGGCACCGCCGTCGGCTGCGGCGGAGCGTCCAGGGTAGCCCTCGTTTTCGATGCACAGCTGACAGGCGGGATACTTCTCGCCCGTGTTCTTGGCTGCACCTGCCGCGGCAATGTCACGCGGGTCCTTCTCGGGCTTCGACAGGTTGATAGTGATCTCGAGGTCGCCCCAGTTGGTGGGGGTGCTCCATTTGATGTTGCGCGCGATGGCGGCACGGCGCACGTAGCCGGCGTCGCAGCACAGACCGTAGAACCAGTCGGTCGCGGCGCGGGGCTCGTTGACGCCCATACGTCCGTTGAACTCCTCGTTTACAACCGAAGGCCTCGGCATGAGCGCGCCCATGATGCGCATGGCGATGCGGTCGCGGCCCGACGCCGTGTCCTCGGCAGCACCGTTTGCGACGGCAGCCTCGGAAAGCGCGGCAAGCGTGCCCTCCAGGTCAAAGTCGGGGAGGGTATCGGGATGCAAGAGCGAGAGTTTCTCAACCTGGAGCGCCCAGGTCATGTCGAGCGCGGGACCCGTGGCGCCGATGCACTCCAGAATGGTGTTGTAGGCCCAGATGCGATCGTCCTGTCCGATCATCGATCGGTGGATGGCATATTCGATAAGGCCCTGCGCAGCCTCGCGCACGTCGGTCATTACAGCCATGTCGCGTAAGCCCCCTTGTCAGAAATTGCGTAGTGGCGGGCAGAGCCCTCGCCCAGCCAGCTGTTCATCTTGGTGATAAAGGTGTCGACCAGATCGAGTGGCACAAAGGCCTGGATGGTGCCACCAAAGCCGCCGCCGTGGATACGGACGGCGCCGCGGCCGTCGAGCACGTGCTCGGCCAGCGCCAGGGCATACATCGAAGGCTGCTCGGAACCCAGCTTGGCAACGACATTCTGCAGGTACATGGCAGAGCTGGCGCCGGATTCGCGCGTCAGGACCAGGAACTGATCGATGTCGCCGGCGTTCAGGGCAGCCCAGCGCTTGTCGACCAGGCCGTTTTCGTACCAGTAGTGAACGGCGCGCAGGCAAGCACGGTCGCCCAGCTTGGCGCGCAGCTCGGGGAGTTTGGCGTCAAAGTCGGCCACGTTTACCTCGCATAGGCGTGCCTTGCCAAACTCGGCGGCGACGTCCTGCATCTCGCGCGGAACGGCGGCGTAGTCGTCGGTAGCTGCCACATGGTCGGCGCCCACTTTAACGAGCACGAGCGCATAGCCGTGATCCTCAAAGTTGAGCTCGAGCTTCTGGGTCTTAGGCTGGGCCTGATCCTCAAAGTCCATGTAGGCGAGGCCGCCCAGGCACACGGCAGCCTGGTCCATCAGACCGCAGGGCTTGCCGTAGTAGCTGTTCTCGGTGCGCTGGCTCATCTGAGCGAGCGTGACGGGCTCGATGGCGGGCGCGCCCCAGAGCGTCTCCATGGCGCGGCCGTATGCGGCCTCGACGGCGGCAGAGCTGGAAAGGCCGCCGCCCGAGGGGACGGAGCAGGTGAAGGCGAAGTCGAAGCCGTGGGGCTCAACGCCAAGGGCTGCGATCTCGTGGGCCATGCCGCGGACGAGGCTTGCGGAGGTGCCCTTCTCAGACTCCTGAACGTCTAGCGTGTCGAGCGCGATTTCAAACGTGGGATAGCCCTCGTCGGCAACGCGAATCTTGTTGGTGTCGGTCGCCACGGCAATACCGTCGACAGCGACATCGAGCGAGCCGGCGATAACGTGGCCGCCCTCGTGGTCGGTGTGATTGCCGCTGATCTCGGAACGGCCAGGCGCGTGCACGTAGAGCACCTGGCGGTCGCCGATGGGGCCAAACTCCTCCTCAAACAGCTTGGTGAGCGTGGCGAGTGTCTTTTCGTCGGGGGCGGTCATATGGGTCCTTTCCTTGACGCCGGAGAGACTGGTCCGTGTCATTATGAGTACGTTAACAATTTTGAGCACCACAAACCAGACGGTCGCGGCACCGCACGTTAAAGGGTATGTTAACGTACTCATAGCACAACGTATCTCCTTTTTTGAGAATCTGGTAATCGGTAGATTTTCGGCCGTGAACGGTGTGGCTGTATGGACATATGGAGCAAAAGAACCGCTGATAGAAAAAGTAGAGTACGTTAACATGCGTCCCACGATAGCGGGCCTCGGTGCGGGGCGTGTTTCCGCTCGGGCCGACATTCACGCTATTCAAATCTCGCAAGGGTGAAGGTGATCCTGTGGCAAGGCGCCCGTCCAACGATACCAGTTCGCGTCCGGTCTCCATGGCCGACGTCGCCCGCGCTGCCGGCGTTTCGCAGCAGACGGTTTCGCGCGTCGCCAACGGCTTGCCCAACGTTAACGAGCAGACGCGCCAGCGCGTGCAGGCCGCCATGCAAGAGCTCGGCTTTCGTCCGAGTTATGCCGGTCGCTCGCTGCGCGACGGCCGTTACCATTCGGTCGGCCTGTGCGTCAACGATGTCACCAAGTTTGGCAACCTCTCAATGATCGACGGCATCGCCAGCGCTGCTCGCGAGCATAATTGCGCCATCACGCTGGTCGAGATGTCCAAGACCGAGGAGTTTTCGCTTGCTGAGGCCACGCGTCGTATGGCCGCGCTGCCCGTGGACGGCATCATTATCGGCATGAGCCGCATGGCGCCCGATTTTGAGACGTTTGATCCACTGCCGGGCATTGGCACGGTCATTGTTACCATGTACGCGCATCCGCGGGTGACCACGGTCGATTCCGACCATTACGGCTGCTCGTTATTGCTTATGGATCACCTGTTTGAGCTGGGGCACGAGCAAATTCGCTATATTGGTGGCCCGTCGTTCTCGGTCGACGAGCAATTTCGTCGCGCCGGTTGGCAAGATGCACTCGAGCGTAAACACATCGAGCCGGCAGAGCCGCTCGAGGGCGACTGGTCTGCCAACAGCGGCTACGAGGCCGGCAGGTACCTGGCCGAGCACGATCGCACCATGACGGCGATTTACGCGGCAAACGACCAGATGGCAAATGGCGCGATTGCAGCGCTGCGCGATAGCGGTCTGCGCGTGCCCGAGGACGTGAGCGTGGTGGGCGTCGATGACTCGCTCGATGATTTTGTAGCACACAACGAGCTCACGACCGTTCGATTCGATTTGCATCAGCGCGGACGCGAGGTATTCGAGCATGCGGTTCCCGAGGCGGGTACGGCGGGCAAAACCGTTGCCATTCGTATTCCCGGCCAGCTCATTATTCGACATAGCACGGCAGCGCCGCGCGTATAGTTTTTGCAGGTCAACGGCGGTATATTCCGCCTCAATAACAATCGGTAAGGATGCCGGCAGATAGCTGTGGCTCTAAAGGCGAGTGTTATGATAGACGGGTTCATTTGTCTATCTAGGAGGCTTTGCCTAATGGAGATCACCAAGGATATCCGCTACATTGGCGTCAACGATCACGACATTGACCTGTTCGAGGGCCAGTACGACGTGTCCGAGAACGGTATGGCATATAACAGCTACGTTATCTTGGGCGATAAAATCGCTGTCGCCGATTCGGTCGACGCTGGCTTTGTCGACGAGTGGCTCGGCAACCTCGAGGCCGTGCTCGATGGCCGTACGCCCGACTACCTGGTTGTCCATCACATGGAGCCCGATCACTCTGCTGGCATCGCCGCCTTTATGGAGCGCTATCCCCAGGCGCAGATCGTGGCGAGTATGGGTGCTTTCCGCATGATGGCCAACTACTTTGGCACCGACTTCCCCGAGCGCAAGATGGTCGTCAAAGATGGCGACGTGCTCGACCTGGGCGGCCACAGCCTGACGTTTGTCGGCGCCCCCAACGTTCACTGGCCCGAGGTGCTCTTCTCCTACGAGTCCACCGACAAGGTGCTCTTTAGCGCCGACGGCTTTGGCAAGTTTGGCGCCAACGACATCGAGGATCCCGAGGGTTGGGCCTGCGAGGCACGCCGTTACTACTTTGGCATCGTTGGAAAGTTCGGCAAGTTTGTGCAGGCCGTGCTCAAGCAGGCCGCTGATCTGGACATCCAGATCATCTGCCCGCTTCACGGTCCTGTTCTTAGCGAGAATCTGGGCTATTACCTCGACACCTACAACACCTGGTCGAGCTATCAGCCCGAGGACGAGGGCATCACGATTGCCTATGCGAGTGTGTATGGTCATCTGAAGGCTGCCGTTGAGGAGCTCGCTTCTGCGCTCGAGGCCCGCGGCCAGAAGGTCTCCGTCTTTGACCTAGCTCGCGACGATATGGCCGAGGCCGTTGAGGACGCGTTCCGCTATGACCGTCTGGTGCTCGCCTCCATTACCTATCAGGGCGAGATCTTCCCGTTCGTGAGCACCTTTATCCATACGCTTGCCGAGCACGCCTATCAGAACCGTACGGTGGCACTCGTTGAGGCTGGCTCCTGGGCGCCCACCGCTGCCAAGGTTATGACCAAGGAGCTCGAGGGCATGAAGGACATCACTCTGGCGCAGAACAAGGTGACCGTGCTGGGCTCGCTCAACGACGCCTCGCGCGCTCAGATTGAGGTTCTCGCCGACGAGCTTTCCAAGTAGCGACACATTCACTTCTGATGCTCAGCCACCACAAAGGAGACCTTTGTGGTGGTTTTTGTTTAAGCGCCGGCGATGACGAGGGCTGGACGTGAGCTGTCAGTGGCCTCGGCGATCGAGGTGGCGACGGCATGGTCGGGGTCACGGTCCATCACGATGGAGTCGACATCGGCAAGCTCGGCAAAGCGGTACATGCCGCGTCCGTTAACCTTGCTGGCGTCCATGAGGGCGACGCTTTGATGGGCCGCGGCGATCATAGCCGTTTTTGTCTCGGCCATCTGGGGAAAGTCGGTCGTAAAGCCGCAGTTGGGGACAAAGGCGCCGGGGCACATGACGGCCAGATCGGCATGGACCATTTGGAGCGCCAGCATAGTGAGCGGTCCGTACAAATAACGATGGCCTTTGCGCAGCGCCCCGCCCAGCATGACGACATCGACTGAGGGCATGCTCTCGTCGATGTAATCGGCAATGGTAATATCGGCCGTGATGACGGTGATACCGTCGCGCTGATCGAGGAGCCGGACGAACTCGAGCGCCGTGGTGCCCGAGTCGACGAGCAGCGTGTCGCCGTCATTGACGAGCTCGATGGCGCTTTGCGCGATGGCCTGCTTGGCGGCGACGTTGACATTGATGCGGCGATCCTGCGTGGAAACGGTTAGGCGTTTGTGGAGCGATACGGCACCACCATGTGTGCGGCGCAGCTTGCCTGCTTCGGCGAGCGCGTCAAGGTCGGCGCGGGCGGTGACGGAAGACACGCCAAAGGTCTGGGCGATTTCTGCTACCTGCACCGAGGCATTATGATCGAGCATTTCCAAAATGGCGGTACGGCGTTCGTCGGCAAAGGCACGGTTGGTGGCTTGGGCCATATCTGCTCCATCATCGTCTGAAATTTGCAGGAATTGTGTTGACTCTATTTTCGTTCATTTTCTTTTTGAGTAAGAAAACACCTTTCGATTACTTATCTTTTCTATAAAAGAAAGACGCTGAACGCCCAAAATTCAATATCGAACATGTTCACTCGGCTCAAATTTCTTCCGTTTGCTTTTCAAAAATGACTGTATTGACCTGCATGGGCTCAATATCTCGCACGTGCAAAGCTGCTGAATTTCATACAATGAGCGCAGCAAAACGCAAGGTAAAACGCCTTGTGAACAACTACGCCCGATGTCCAGATGCGGGCGAGGGAGAGGAGCAAACGCTCATGGCACTTGTTACCACCGAAAAGATGCTCAAGGACGCTCAGGCCGGCCACTACGCTGTTGGCGCGTTCAACGTCGAGAACCTCGAGTTTGTTATGGCCGTTCTGGCCGCTGCCGAGGAGACCAAGTCCCCCGTCATCATGCAGACCACCCCGGGCACCATCAAGACCGCTGGTCTGGACTACTTCTACGGCATGGTCAAGGCTGCCGCCGAGCGCGCTTCCGTGCCCGTCGCTCTGCACCTCGATCACGGCGATGGCTATGACCGCTGCATGCAGGCTTTCCGCACTGGCTACACCTCTGTCATGATCGACGGTTCGCACGAGTCCTTCGAGGACAACATTGCCCTGACCAAGTCCGTCGCCGACGCTGGTCGCGCCATGGGCGTGCCCGTCGAGGCCGAGCTCGGCAAGGTTGGTGGCAAGGAGGACGACGGTCCCGCGGTTGAGGGCGAGAGCCCCTACACCGATCCTGCCGAGGCCAAGGAGTTCGTCGAGCGCACTGGCTGCACCTCGCTGGCTATTGGCGTTGGTACCAGCCACGGCGTGTACACGAGCGATCCGCACATCGAGCAGTCCGTGGTCAAGGCCATCCGCGACGCCGTCGACGTGCCGCTGGTTCTGCACGGCACCTCCGGTGTGCCCGATGAGCAGGTTGCCGAGGCCGTGAAGAACGGCATCTGCAAGGTTAACTACGCTACCGAGCTGCGTCAGGCCTACACCAAGGGCTTCATGGCCTACATGGCCGAGAACCCTGCCTGCTTCGATCCCAAGAAGCCGGCCAAGGAGGGCATGCGTGAGATCACCGAGCTGGTTAAGATCCGCATGACCAACCTCAACTCTGTGGGCAAAGCAGAGTAACAGCAAGGGTACTCTGATCCCACCGGACGGTTTGGGGGGGGGACCGAAATATGTTTGAAAAAGAGAGGGAGGGGGGGGAGGGCACAATGGAAGGGAGGATAGAGAGGTGGGGAACGGGGGGCAAGAGGGG
>DAWBYD010000286.1:0-5671 GCA_052278285.1 Collinsella sp.
AGCGCGCCATGGACCTGCTGAGCCGCGTGGGCGTGGCCGAGCAGGCCGACAAGGTGCCCGCACAGCTTTCGGGCGGCCAGCAACAGCGCGTGGCCATCGCCCGTTCACTCGCCATGCAGCCCAAGGCCATGCTCTTTGACGAGCCCACGAGCGCCCTTGACCCCGAAATGATCAACGAGGTGCTCGAAGTCATGGTCCGTCTGGCCCAGCAGGGCATGACGATGATCGTCATTACGCACGAGATGAACTTTGCCCGCCGCGTGGCCGATCGCGTCGTCTTTATGGCCGACGGCCAGATCGTGGAAACCGGCACGCCCGACGAGTTCTTCGACCATCCCCAGACCAAGCGTGCCCAGGACTTCCTCAACTCCATCAAGGGCCACTAACCCAATTGCCACGCGGGCGAATTCGTCAGTAACGTTTGTCCCGCGCCACCCCTGTGCCATGTCCACCCGGATTCGAAAGCCACACCCATGATCGGAACCCGTACCTCATCGTCCTACACCCCGCACGTCGACGTTGCCCCCGCCGACCGTCCGCTCATCCTGGTGGCGCCGCGTTGGGAAGAGGCAAAGCCGTTTTTAAGCGAGACGCTCTCCCCCAACGAGGAAATCGCAAGCGTCTTTGTCGATGCCATCCTTGCCGCCGGCGGCCTGCCGCTGCAGATGTCCATCACCGAGGACATTGAGGTTATCCGTCATTACGTCGATATCGCCGACGGCATCGCTATTCCCGGCGGCCCGGACGTCAACCCCAAGCGCTGGGGCGACGAGCGCCCCTACGACCCCACACTGTGCTGCGAGATTCGCGACCGTTTTGAGTTTAAGCTGGTTAACGAGGTGCTCCGCGCCAAAAAGCCACTCTTTACCACCTGCCGCGGCACGCAGCTGCTCAACGTCGCCACCGGCGGCACCCTGTGCATGAACGTGCCGAGCCTGGGTGCGCGCGAGGGTCGCACGCAGTGGCGTCACACCCACGTGCTCAACGATCCCGTGCACCCCGTCGAGGTCGTGCCGGGCTCGCTGCTGGAACGCGCGGTTGGCGGGCACAGGCTGATCCAGACCAACTCCGCACACCACTGCTGCGTCGACCGTCTGGGTAAAAGCACGCGCTTGGTCGCCAAAGCAACCGACGGCGTTCCCGAGTGCATCGAAGTCGAAGGCCAGCCGTTCTGCCTGGGCGTACAATGGCACCCTGAGTACACGTGGAAGACGCTCGAGACCGACTTTAACCTGTGGAAGTCGTTTGTCGAGGCAGCGGCCAAGGTCAAGCAGGCTCGCTAGTTCGCGAGCCACACAACAGATAAGGGCGCCCCGCCGGCCACATGGTCCGACGGGGTGCCCTTTTGCCTATACGCGGCAGGCACACAGCCCAAGGCTCACAACCTCTTACTCGCCCGCCTCGCGCAGAGCCGACATCGTAGCCGCATATTGCTGCTGCAGCGCATGCATTCCCTCGCGAGCGCCGTCAACGGCATCGGCGCCGCGCAGCGCCTCGGTCACCACGACCGCCGGCTCGTACAGATTATCAAATCCCAGGTTCTGGCTCACGCCCTTGAGCGTGTGCGCTGCCATAAACGCACCTTCGGCGTCTCCTGCCGCCATGGCGGCCTCCAGCTTGTCCATGCTCTCGTCATCCAAAAACTTGAGGGCAAAGCGGGCAAGCATTTCCTCGCCCATCAGCCGAGCGCACGCGTCATCATAATTAGCGCCGATCTTCTCATACGCCTCACGCATGGAAATCATGGATTAAAACTCCTTTGGTCAAACTAAATCGTGGGAAACGCGACAACGTCGGCGGGGCGTGCCAACGTCTCGGCAATACGGTCTTGCACCTCGAGCAGGCAGTCGAGCAACAGCGGGTTAAAGGTGCCGCACTTACCGTCCAGGATCATCTGGATCGCCTCCTTGTGCGGGATAGCGTCCTTGTACACGCGCACGCTCGTCAGCGCATCATACACGTCGGCCACCGAGACCACCTGCGCGGCGATGGGGATATCGTCGCCCTTAAGGCCATCGGGATAGCCCTTGCCGTCCCAGCGCTCGTGATGCCAACGCGCAATCTGGTACGCATATTCCATAAGCGCATTGCCGACGTGATGGCGGCCCAGCTCAAGCAACATGTCGGCGCCGATCGTGGTATGCGTCTTCATAATCTCGAACTCCTCGGGCGTAAGGCGCCCGGGTTTGTTGAGAATCGCATCGTCAATCGACATCTTGCCGATATCGTGCAGCGCCGAAGCCAGGGCAATCGTGGAGCGTTCCTCATTGTCGAGGGAGATCGTGTCGCTACGCTGGACCAGACAGTCAAGCAGCAGCTCGGTCAGCTTCTCGATGTTCGTAACGTGCCTGCCGCTCTCGCCGTTGCGAAGCTCCATGACGCCGGCCATGATGTCGATGAGCATGCGACTGTTCTTGACACGCTCGTTGTACTGTTGGGACAGCAGGCTCGTCAGGCGGCGCTGTTTGGCGTATAGGCGGATGGTATTGCTTACACGGCGGCGCACGACACGGGAGTCAAACGGGCGGTTGATATAGTCCGAGGCGCCCAGCTCGTACGCGCGCAGCACCGCATCGTCGGAATCTTCGCTCGAAATCATGATGAAAGGCAGATTGTCGATACCCGATCGGCGCGACAGATCGGCCAGCACCTCAAAGCCGCTTATGCCCGGCATGACAATATCCAGCAGCACGCGCGACAACTCATCGCCATAGCGGTCGACCATGTCGAGCGCCGTACGACCGTTGTCGGCCTCGAGGATGCAATACTCGTCCTTGAGCATCTCGTTGAGAATGGCTCGGTTCATTTCGGAGTCATCAACAATAAGCACCAAAGGCTTTTCGCTTTGGAAGGCTTCGATGGAATCGGCATCGGTCACGACCGTACCGGCTTTTGCCTTAGCGCGGCTCAATAACTGGACAGCGCGGCCAACGCCCTCATCGCCCGTCTCGCCATGAATACGAACGCCACCAACACATGCCGTCAGGCTCACGTACTCATGGCCCGGAACAATCGTGGCATGAACGGCATCGGACACCTGATGCAGGCGACGGGTGAAGTCATCGGAAGGAATATTGGGCATGACGACCACAAACTTGTCGCAGCCATAGCGTACGAGCTCATCAGTCGAACGAATTCCGCTGCGTATGGCTATCGCCACAGCACCGAGCGCAAGGTCGCCGGCATGAAGGCCACACGTATCGTTGAAGACCTTAAAATCATCAAGGTCGATCACCGCCACGCCAGCCTTCATGCGAGCGCTACGGAGCTTTTCTTCGTAATATCGGCGATTGCGCACGCTCGTCAGCACATCGGTGTAGACAAGGTCCTCTTCTGCAGCCTCTTGTTCATCGATCGGACGCACCATCAGCAAGACGCGAGGCTCGCCCTCGACCTTTAGAGGGCGTAGGCGAGCGCGGTACTCAACACCATCGTTGAGCAGTTGCTCCGACACCTCATCGGAGTCTGCCAAAGCCTCAAGACTCGACTGACGCAGACAAGGGCAGCGATCGCCGGCGAGCAGGCAGTTAGGCTCGCTCTTAATCTGATCGGCCGACAGCAAACGTACCACGGGGTAGGTCTTCGCGACGCGGGCGACCTCAGCGGCAGCCTCCTCGTCGGTTAGATTGACCTCGTGATTATTGAGCATATGGGGCCCTTTCTATCGTTATGCACGGCAACGGTGCATATCAATTGGTACAAGGGTAACATCTAACAGCTGAAGGCAAACGCGCGATTATCGTTACATTTTTCTGACCTGGCAAGCGGCGGTAATGGAGCCGCGGGCGCGCGGTTATGGACGCATTCGTCAACAATGACGAAACGCTAACAACCCCTCTCCCCGCAGGTCATCGAGCGTGCTAACGCTCCAAGACATCGCGAACGGCATTTGCCGCCGTAACGGGGCGATCGCGCAGACCGTTATGCGCGCCCGGAATCGTCACAAGGGGGCAATCGAGATATTCGGCAGCCACCCTCGTGCCCGCCTCGCGGGGCGTGCCAACCGAGAGCTCGCCCAAGAACACGGCCGACACCGCCTTTGACGCGCGGGCGCGCTCCCAGTCGGGAGCATATGTCATATTTGTTCCGTATTCATTGGCCATGAAGCAACGACCATTGCGCAGGGCATGTTTGACTTCCGCTTCGGTCGTCCCGGGAGCCTCGGGGTCCAAGTCGCCGAGGGCTCCCAAGAAAAGCCGGAGCGCCCTTGAAACCTTTCCCGCCGCAATCATATCGAGCAAAACCGGAGCTGCGCCCATACCGACGCCTTTGGCCGACACAGCCGGCTCATGCAGAATCGCACGGGCGACGAGATGGGGTTCGGTGCGAAGAAGCTCCAGCGCAACCAACGTACCGGCACTATGCGCAAGCACATTTGCCGGAGCGCCAACGTGTTCGATCACGGCTTGCAGGTCGGCGGCCTGAGCGGCAAGATCATAGCTGCCGTCTGCCGCATCGCTGCTGCCACCGCAGCCGCGGCGGTCGTAGGCAATTACGCGGTAGTTGCGGCTGAGCTCACAAGCGATACCGTCGAAAAATGCGCCGTCGACACAAGCGCCGTGCACGCACACCAAGGCAGGAGTATCAGGCGACACATCCGGGCCGGCATATTCGCGACAGGCAATCGTGGTGCCCGCATTCTCGACCGTAAAATCCATGTTGTGCCCCCATCATCAATGCTCATCCAGCTGCACGTCAGTGCGGTTGGATGGACCCGCATTGCCTTACGCCTTGTTAACAGATTAACTGTACCCGACCCGAGGCTCTTCATGGCACCGCATAATGAGCGACGTGAAAAAACGAAACTTGTAAAGCAAGGGCCCGCACCTTGCTTTGGAGCCGATGCTATGCTTAGGCACAATTGTCTTGAGGAGCATATGCCTATGTCTACGTTTTTGAATGCCAGCCCCATCTTTGGGCCCGTTCGCAGCCGTCGCCTTGGTCTCTCGCTCGGCGTCAACATGATGCCGGCCAGCGGCAAAATCTGCACGTTCGACTGCATTTACTGCGAAAACGGCCTCAACGCCGAGCGCCCCTGCCATGAGCCGTACAACACAGCCGCCGTGGTACTCGGCGCGCTCGAGGCAAAGCTGCGCGAAATGGCAGCCAAGGGCGAGCTCCCCGATGTGATCACCTTCGCAGGCAACGGCGAGCCCACCGCCGCACCGGAGTTTCCGCAGGCCATCGCCGGCGCCGTCGCGCTGCGCGACGAGCTTGCCCCAAACTCCAAGATCGCCGTGCTTTCCAACGGCACGCGCGCCGACCGCCCCGAGGTGCACGACGCGCTCATGCTGGTCGACGACAACATTCTTAAGCTCGATACCGTCGACCCGGCGTTTATCCAGCTGCTTGACCAGCCTGTTGGCCCCTACGACGTCGAGCACCAGATCGAAACGTTCGCAAGCTTTGACGGTCACGTTATTATCCAGACGATCTTTTTGACCGGCGAGTATCAGGGCAAGCTCATCGACAACACCGGCGAGGAGTACGTTGCCCCCTGGCTCGCGGCGCTTGAGCGTATTCGCCCACAAGCAGCGACCATCTACACGGTGGCGCGCGAGACGCCGGTCGCCGGCCTTGCCAAAGCAGCGCCCAAGGTGCTCGACAAGCTCGCTGCACGCGTGCGCGCCCTCGGCATTCCCTGCCAGGTGAGCTACTAGCAAAACCACGC
>DAWBYD010000287.1:0-14213 GCA_052278285.1 Collinsella sp.
AGCCCATAAGGAGGGCCTACGAGGCATGGGTCGAGGCCGGACTTCCGCTCGATTGGGACAGGCAGGCCTTCGAGGCCGAGCGCAAAATGGATTCTAAAAAACACCTTGCCAAATAGGAGCGTCAGCGCGAGGACGTTTTCAAAACCAAGCCCGGTCCCGGCCGGACAGCCCACGAACGCTACAGGTTCTTGACACCCATCGCGCGCATGGCGTTCAGGATGGCGATGATCGCCACGCCTACGTCGCCGAACACAGCAAGCCACATGTTGGCAATGCCGAGTGCTGCCAGCACTAGAATCAGCAGCTTAATGCCCAGCGCAAAGATGATGTTCTGCCAAACAATCGCCATGGTCTTGCGCGCCACGCGGATCGCGCGGGAAATGTTGGACGGCTTGTCGTCCATGAGCACGACATCGGCGGCCTCGATCGCAGCGTCAGAACCCATAGCGCCCATGGCAATGCCCACATCGGCGCGCGTAAGCACGGGCGCATCGTTGATGCCGTCGCCCACAAAGGCGAGCTTGCCCTTGCCACTCTCGGTTGCAAGCAGCGCCTCGACGCGCTCGACCTTATCGCCCGGCAGCAGCTGCGCGTGGAACTCGTCGAGACTGAGTTGCTTGGCCACAGACGCCGCAACCTCCTCGCGGTCGCCCGTGAGCATGACGGTGCGCTTGACACCGGCGGCGTGCAGGTCGCGAATCGTTTGCTCAGCATCGGCCTTGACGGTGTCTGCAATCACGATGTGGCCGGCGTACACGCCGTCAACGAGCACATGCAGAATCGTTCCGACGACCTCGCAATCGGGCGCTTCGACTCCGGCCGCGGCGAGCATCTTTGCGTTGCCAACGACGACGTGCTTGCCGTCGATGGTTGCCGTCACGCCATGGCCCGCGTC
Organism: Collinsella sp.; assembly: GCA_052278285.1. Lineage (GTDB taxonomy): Bacteria > Actinomycetota > Coriobacteriia > Coriobacteriales > Coriobacteriaceae > Collinsella. Next base: position 896 of record DAWBYD010000287.1, read on the forward strand.
GTTGGTGGAGTCGCTTACGCGCTTGGGGGCGACCTCGCCCTGGTAGGCGACACGTACGGACTGCGCGATGGGGTGATCGGAGAACGACTCAGCAAGGGCTGCGACTTCGAGCAACGACTGCTCGGTATAGCCGGCCTCGGGGTGTACCGCGACCACCGAGAACGTGCCGTTGGTGAGGGTGCCCGTCTTGTCAAAGACGACGGTGTCCACGTCGGCGAGCGTCTCGAGGTAGTTAGAACTCTTGATGAGAACGCCCAGCTTGGATGCGCCGCCGATGCCGCCAAAGAAACTAAGCGGCACGCTGATCACCAACGCGCACGGGCAGCTGACGACCAAGAAGGTCAGGCCGCGCAGAATCCAGTCGGACCAGGCACCGGTGACCAGGCCACCGCCGAGCGCGAGCACCGCGGCAGCGCCGGTGACGGCGGGCGTGTAGATGCGGGCAAAGCGCGTGATGAAGTTCTCGGTGCGTGCCTTCTTTTCGCTGGCATTCTCCACGAGCTCCAGGACGCGTGCGACGGTGGACTCGCCAAAGGGCTTGGTGGTGCGCACGTGGATGAGCCCCGTCATGTTGATGCAGCCGCTGATGATATCGTCTCCGGTTTTGGCCGGGCGGGGGACCGACTCACCGGTAAGGGCGGCGGTGTCGAGCTGGGTTTCGCCCTCGACGATGACGCCGTCGATAGGCACGCGCTCGCCGGGCTTGACCACGATCACGGTGCCGACCGCGATGTCATCGGGGAAGACCTGTTCGAGTGAGCCGTCGGGTTGCTCGACGTTAGCGTAGTCGGGCGCGATGTCCATCATGGCGCTGATCGACTTGCGGCTCTTACCCACGGCGTATGCCTGGAACAGCTCGCCGACCTGGTAGAACAGCATGACGGCGGCGCCTTCGGCCATGTGCGGGTCTGTGTCGGGGAAGAGCACCATGGCAAATGCGCCGATGGTTGCGACGGCCATGAGGAAGCTCTCGTCGAAGGCCTTGCCGCGGCGGATGTTATTGAATGCCTTTTGCAGTACGTCGTAGCCGGCAATCAAAAACGGCACGAGGAACAGCACAAAGCTGGCGTAGATGTCGCCCGGGGTGCCGAATGCGGCGGTAAGGGTGCTGAACTCATCGAGGGCGTACACCACGGCAAAAATGCCCAGCGCTACCAGGATGCGGTTGCGCTTATGCTCGAGTGATTCTTTTTTCTTGCGCTTCTTCTTTTTCTTTTTGGGGTCGGCGGTGGCCATGACTCGTATCCTCCCATTTGAATGTATGAACATTCGCTCATATAATTTCGCGAGCAAAGGCCGCAGCAAGCGCGGCCTTGCAGGTTGGCGTAAACCTGGGCTAGAGAATAATCTCGCAGTCCGGCTCGGCGTCGGCCGTAAACTCAACAACGCGGTTGAGCACCTCGTCGAACTCAGCATCATCGGCCTCGAGCGTCAGCTTCTGGGTCATAAAGTTGACGGCCACGGATTTGACGCCCTCGAGCTTGGCCAGCTCGTCCTGAAGCTCGCGCGCACAGTTGGCGCAATCGATCTCATCGAGCTTGTACTGCTTTTTCATGGTGGGTTCCTTTCCCGTTTTTGCGGCTTGGGTGCAGGCCGCGCTGGTACCGTGGTTGGCTGCTATTCGCAGATGTGGCTCATGCCCTGGTTGAGCATGGTGTAGACGTGGTCGTCGGCGAGCGAGTATAGGATATTGCGCCCGTCGCGCCGGAATTTAACCAGGTGCGACTGCTTGAGTGTGCGCAGCTGGTGCGACACCGCGGACTGCGAGGTTTCGGTCGCTTCGGCGATGTCTGCCACGCAGAGCTCGCGGCCCATGAGGGCGTAAAGGATCTTGATGCGCGTGGTGTCGCTGAAGACCTTGAACAGGTCGGCGAGGTCGTAGAGAAGCTCCTCGTCGGGAAGGTCCTCGGGCGAGCAGGTGGTGGGGATCGCGGGTTCGGTGGCCTCGATGTCGGGTTTCGTTTCATCAACGCGGATGCTCATTGCAATATCCTTTCATATGAACATGCGCTCATATAACTTGCTTTCGATTATATGAGTGTATGTTCATATGTCAATACAATTTGCGTTAATTTCGATGACTGCTTGCCGCCTCTGCGATTTTCTGTGGGTTGGGAGACATCGACGCAATGCTCGCCAACATATTTCGAGATGTTCGGCTAGCATGCTAAGAAAGCCACCTTGAGAAGCATTAGAACTGTTCATATTTGTACTTTATCGTGTCAAATACCGCGAGAATCAGTTCTTCCTCTACGGGAGTTCCTGCAGAATCAGTTTTATCTAAAGTTATATTGAGCATTGCTGCAGCCAATCTGGCACATCGGTGGCCGAATAAGTCGAAAAATGTAGGTGGACATCCGCAGAGATCGCCTTTAGAAGAGCGAATTCTCAATTAGATCAATAATCGTGTCGTCTTCCGTGCGGTTTTCATCGATTTTTGCGAACATGTCGCATTCCCAAGCCCCATTGATTTCCTCAGCAAGGGCCCCGACGTGTTGCATGTCGTCGGGTTCGGGCACATCGTTGATGCTCGGGTCATCAGCTTGCGGATATTGGCTTGCAATTTCGCGCTTGGCGGCCTCTTCTTCTTTGAGTGTCTCCAGGACGCGGCGACCGTATTCGAAGTAGCGCCGCAAGACAAATTGACGAAGAGTTTCTTGCAGGATGGCGAAGTTATCCGGGAGTCGACCGGGCCATATCTTCTCGCGAATGCGAATCGCTTCCATGACCCGTTTAAAAGCGGACTGTTTGAAAAACGAATGACGATTAACTGTGATAACGGCATATCCCATGTTTCGCAGCGTGTTTCGGCGCTCCTCGTCAATTGATTGCTGCTCGGGTTCGTCGTGGTAAAAGCCGTTGTATTCGATATCGGTCATCGAATTTTCGAGCAGCGCGTCGAGGTAGAAAACCGTCCGTCGCGTTAGGGCGGCGTATCTTTTGGGGACTGGGATCGGATAATCCGTTTTGATAGCGCGTATGGCTAAGCCACCCATTGACTTGGGCATTGTTAGCATCATGACAAACGCCGTTTCGAGTGGGGAGCGACAGCCTTCGTGTACATAAGAAAGTGCCTTAAGTGCTTTATTAGATCCACGATACCCCGGTGCCTCTGAAAAGAAGGCTCTGAGCTCTTCAACGCTGGTTAGGGCTGGGCGCTCGCGATATTGAGTTTCGTCGGACGTTCCAAGCGCGTAGGAGCCGCAGATTTCAAAGTAATACTCAACGAGCTCCGAAAGGTTGAGGTCGGCTGTTGCTTCTAACGCGCACAGCTTGATATCGACGATGTAGACGTTCGGCTCAAGTTCTAGGTAGCTTTCTGCATCAAACGTATAGTGCGTGCAGTGGCAGATGCAGCCCTTGCGGTGCCTTTTGGCATTATTGGAAAACGTCAGCACATGGATACGTTCAGAATCGACATTCTTTCTGTTGAGCCATGCTCGTGCCGCTTCCAGGTCGGACGTGGTCGGCGCAGACACCCTGATCTTTTCCATAGGTATGGGACCGGTCGCGTAGCTTGCGAGCGAGTTGGCTGTTTGGTATACAGCGCGTGCCGTGGTATGTGACAGAATGATTCCCATACGCGCATGATGGCATAGCGGACGCCGCATACGCCCGAAACTTCGGGCAACGGTATTGGGGCGCGGCTTATCTTCTGCGAACGGTGGGTTTTTGAGCTGTCGTATTGAGGGAGCAGCTTTGGCTGGGGAGGTTTCTGCCGGCTGCCCCTTTTTGATGAACTTTAGTTGCGGATTCGTAGCTTCTAAGCGTTTTTGCCGACCGCTCAGATGCCTCACCAACATAATTTGAGTTATTCGGCCTTATCCTATACAAATGGTGCGATCGCAACGTCCTATTCGAATTGATTCAGGTAGATTTATGGGGCTTGGTTGCGAAATTAAGGCGATTTTAGCTTCGATTGCGGTTCAAGGGGCCTTGACTAGTGGTTCAGCTGGCCGAACAACTCGAAAAATGTAGGTGGGCCAACCTGCCGACTATGTGAAGCACGCGTATTTGCTCGTTTTGATGAAAACTAGGGTGCAGCCATAAGGCTGCGCCCTAGTTTACTGCGTGTCGGTGTGCCCAGACGGATTGCGCTGTGCCTGGCAGGCGCTCCCGCAGATGGATCGGTTATTTCGCGAATAGGTTCTTGAGGTTGAACTCGGCTTGGACGGTGCGGAGCATGAGGTCGGTGTCGTCCAGGCCCAGATGCTGCTCGTTGGCGTCGGCGGCGAGGGTTCCACGGCGGCGCGCCCAGTTCTCGAGCGCAGCGGGGGCGGACTCGCGGGGGAGCGAGCGCACGTCGGCGTCCAAGCTGCGGCAAATCTGGCGCGAGTCGATGACGATAATCTTACCCGCGCGGCGTGCCTCGGCGTAGCCGTCCAGGTGGATCTTGAACCAGCTGTCCTCAAAGGCGGCGTTGTGTGCCATGTACGGGTACTTCTTCATAAGCTTGAGCAGCTGCTTTTGCAGCTCTTTGTTCTCGCGGAAGGGCGTTTTGCCGTCGATGTCGTCCCAGGTGATGTGGTGGATATTCGACAGCGGCACATCCTCGCCGCGGTAGATATCGGGCAGGCCGCAGTAGTGTGCCTCGGCGTCATGCGGCACGGCGTCGCTGGTGAGATCCATGATCTCCCAGCCGACGTTGATGATGTAGCCGCGCTCGGGTGCACGGCCGGTGGTCTCGATGTCGATGCCGAGCACCGTGCCCTGGATAGGCTTGCGGGCGTACGCCACGCCGAGCGCGTCGCGGTCGCCGCGGATCTCGCGCATGACGGACGCGGCGGTGCGCTTTTGCATCTTGCCGATGGCGGCGCAGGTGTCGGCATCGGACAGACCGCGCGAAAGCGTCGCGGGCGTCACGTTGCGTAGACGCGCCTCGCCGATCTGGTCGCACAGGTCGCGGTTGCGGTCGGCCAGGTCGCGCACGGTGGCAAAGTCGAAGCCGGGGTCGCCCTCAGCGGTAAAGTACTCGGTTTCGAGCACCTTGAGGGCCTCTTCGCCCTTCTGGCGCTCGGACTCCATGGCACCGTGATCGCCATAGATAAACATGGGGATAAACGGCTGGCGCTCGTATTCGAGTGCTTGCGAAACGTTCATAGGATGCTCCTTGGACGGGCCGCGTCGCGCGGCTCGGGGTTACTGAGTTGTGGCGAGATGATAGTTTACCATGGGCAACTATTGGCACCGCGCCCGGGACAACTACAATACCCTAGTTGACCGCTAGGACTTTTACAATGCTGCCGAAAGACACGAAAGGTTCCATCCGTCATGGATTTACTGATAGATATTCTGCTCGATGCCGGCAAAGACACGCTCTCGCTGGTGCCGTTTTTGTTGGTGACGTACCTTGCGCTCGAGACGCTCGAGCATGTTGCGGGCGACCGCGTTAACGGCGCCATCAAGCGCGCTGGCGCTGCGGGCCCCGTGGTTGGCTCGTTGCTGGGCATGGTGCCGCAGTGCGGCTTTTCGGCAATGGCGGCCACGCTGTACGCCGGTCGCGTCGCGACGCTGGGTACCCTGGTGGCGGTGTTTCTCTCGACCTCCGATGAGATGCTGCCGCTGTTGCTCGCCGAGCAAGTTCCCGTGCAGACCATGGCGATGCTTCTGGCTTCGAAGGCGCTGATCGCGCTGGTCACGGGCTTTATCGTGGACGCCGCCATTCGCGGCCTGCGTCGTAACGCTCGCGCACATGCGGCGATTCGCCGTACCGTGCTGGGGACCGCTGCTAATCCGGCTCATGTGAACTGCGCGCACGACGACCACACTGGCGGTGACATCATCGACGAGGTGGCCGAGGCGGGCGTGAGCGCCGATCACATCCATGAGCTGTGCGAGCGCGACCATTGCGGTTGCGATGAAGACGAGGACGAGCACGAACACGGACATGGCCACGATCACGGTCATGAGGACGAGCATGAACACCATGATGGCCACGGTCACTCCCACTCTCACGAGGGCGCGCCCCTCCTGTCGATTATTCGCAGCGCCATCTCGCACACCGTGCAGGTATCGGTATTCATTTTTCTGGTGACGCTGATTCTGGTCGCCGTGCTCGAGACCTTCGGCGAGTCCGCGATCGAGCAGTTCCTGCGTGGCAACGAGACGCTTGCGGTCCTGGGCTCGGCACTCGTCGGCCTGATTCCCAACTGCTCGGCCAGCGTCGTCATCACGCAACTGTACCTGGAGGGCGCGCTGCAGCTGGCCCCGATGCTCGCCGGCACGCTCATCTCTGCCGGTGTGGGCTACCTGGTGCTGTTCCGCTCCAACCGCAGCGCCCGCGAAAACGTCCTGTTCCTGATCATGATGTACGTCATCGGTGCGGGCTGGGGTCTTATCCTTTCTGCCTTTGGCCTCTAAGTAGATGCTTGGGGCATGCCGTAAAAACTGGGGCATGCCGTAAAATCTACCGCCATGACCTGGGCGTTGGATGCGTGTCAATCGCCAAAGCAAAAAAGCAGATTTCCGGACATGTCCCAAAAATCTACCTTGGTTAGCGCAGCAGCTCGGTGAGGTTGCGTTTAAAGCGGGCGCGATCTTCGCTGGTAAATGCCGCCGGTCCGCGAGTGCGTCCGCCGGCGCGGCGCACCTTCTTTTCCTCGTGGCGAATAAACAACTGCATGTCGATGGTCGCTTTGTCGTAGACGCGCCCGCGCACACCGATGGCGGCGGCATCGCGCCCGAGCACCATGCTCGCCAAGCCAATGTCCTGCGTCACGACTACGTCGCCCGCCTGCAGGCGTTCGACAATGGCAAAGTCGGCGCTGTCGGCGCCCACGCTCACATCGAGCGTCGTGACCCAAAAGCCGCGTCGCGCGTGCTCGGCATCACGCGGGTCGTCGCGGCGAATGTGCCGTTCCAGGTTTTGCGTGCTGTTGCCGGCGATAACAACGGCGACGCCCGCCCGCCGCGCGCAATCAATTGACTCGCGCGTGACCGGGCAGGCGTCGGCATCAATAAAGAGCGTTCGCGGCATCTAGTGCACCAGTTTGCCAAATTGAATAGCGCGAACAATCAGCGTAACGCCAAACACCAGCAGCGCGGCGCCGCTAAAGATAACGAGCATCTTGGCCGACCACAGCGGATAGATAAACACGAACATGCCGGCGATGATGGAAAGTGCGCCGCTCAGGATGGCGAGGGCACGGTTGGACGAAAGCTCGGACTCCAGAATGGACATGACACCTTCGACAATCCAGCCAAAGCCGGCCACGATAACCACCATCGTGGTGAGCGTCGCGGTCGAGAAGGCCTGGTTGCGCAGGATTATGACGCCGCCCAAGATAATGAGTAGGTTGGAGATGATGCTCGTCACGCGCCAGCCGGTGGGCAGCAGTGGCTCGAAAACAGCGGTAAACAGCCTGATCGCGGCCGTGATCACAAAGTAGAAGCCCAAGACGGTCGTTAGGAAGACGAGGGACTTGGCGGGCGCAAACAGCAGTGCGATGCCGGCGACGAGCGCCAAGACGCCCGTGATGGCGTAAATCCAGCGCACGGCCTTGACGGCCTTGCCTGCCATGCTTTTCTCGTCAAATCCAAACTGGCTCGATTTTTGGTCATCGTTCTTGAAGATGCCCATAATGTCTCCTTTCCGTGCGGCGTAAGCCTTGATTGTTACAACCAGTATCGCCTAAAGGCGCTGGCGTATGGGTCGGGGAGGGCGAAACGTAACCCAAAGGCCCCGAATTGTTTCCGTTGTTCCCCACGTCGCGATTTTCTATTCAACAGGTGTAGAACATTGCAGCCCTGTTCGTTATTGCCTACGTTTTAGGTTAGATTTTCCTAAGAACAATTGCCCGAAATTGGGGGTCCCTATGAACGAAGCAGTTCCCGCAGCGCCGGTAAGCGCTGAGTCGATGGCAAAGCAGGGTTGCGAAAAGCTCGGCTTGGACGCGATTGATGCGTTGGTTCGCTGCGCCCGCACGTGCCGTCGCTTTGACGAGTCCATGCGCGTGCCGCGTGAGCTTTTGCTTGAGCTGGCGGAGCTGGCGCACCTGACTCCCTGTGGTGCCAATGCTCAGCGTCTGCGTTTTCATGTGGTAAGCGGTGCAGAGGACTGCGCGCGTGTATTTGACGAGCTTGCATGGGCCGGTGCGCTCAAGGATTGGCCGGGTCCCGATGAGGGCGAGCGCCCGACCGGCTACATCGCGATTCTTGCTGAGCGCGCCGTTCCGGGCAAGCCAGCCGCTCCCATTACCGAGGTCGACACGGGCATTGCCGCGCAGACGATGATGCTCGCCGCCCGCAGCGCCACGCCCGAGGTGGCAGCCTGCATGTTCAAGGCCTTTACGCCCCACGCGATCGATGCCATGGGGCTCGATAACGACAAGTATGAGCTCAAGCTGATCATGGCGTTTGGCGTTCCGGCCGAGACACAGGTGATCGATGCGATCGATTCCAACCCCGACGGCTCCATCAATTATTGGCGCGACGAGGCGCGGGTGCACCACGTACCCAAGCGTCCGCTTGCCGACGTGCTGCTGTAGTTGTGCGTCGTTGCGGTGCAATCCGGCGGCAAAATCACCACAAAGGCTCCTGTCCCCTTTGTGGTGGTGCGAGGGGAGGGTGTGTGGCAGATCTGTATTTGGTGCGGCATGGGCAGACTGAGCTCAATGTGCAGAGCATTTTGCAGGGCTGGCACGATTCGCCGCTTACGGCGCGCGGGCGCGAGCAGGCGCTGACGGCGCGTACGGCGTTTGCGGCGCGTGGCGTGGCCTTTGATCATGTGTATTCCTCGCCGTTGGGCCGGGCGCGGCATACGGCCGAGCTTATCGTTGGCGAGGGCCGTTCCATTGAGCTGGTCGATGACCTGCGTGAGTGGCATTTTGGCTCGCTGGAGGGTACATCAAATCGCGATATGCCGCCGCAGCCCTGGGGTGATTATCCGGTGGCCTTTGGTGGCGAGTCTGAAGGCGAGCTACGGGCGCGCATGGTCGCGGCGCTGTCCCGCATCATGGCCAGGCCGCAGCACGACTGCGTGCTGGCGGTTTCCCACGGCTCAGCCTGCCAGGAGTTTCTTGAGTATGTGACTGGCGAGGGGGAGCTACCCGACAACGGTGCCGTGCTTCATTTTGGCTATTGCGACGGGGCGTTTTCGCTCTTGGGTTGGTAACGAACGAAAGGACCCCTATGAATAAAGATCTGTATCTGGTCCGTCATGGACAGACGATATTCAACCTTAAGCGTATCATTCAGGGGTGGAGTGACTCGCCGCTTACGCAGTTGGGTTGCGACCAGGCGGCGCGCGCCGGCATGTTTATACGTGCGCGTGGCATTGAGCCCGATCATGCCTACACCTCCACGCTTCATCGCACCGAGCAGACTATCGCCAACTTGTGGCCGGGCTTGGCGTACGAGCGCCTGGACGGTCTGCGCGAGTGGTTCTTTGGCGACTTTGAGGCCGAGCGCGTGATGCTTATGCCCGAGCGCCCGTGGCGCGACTTCTATCGCCAGTTTGGCGGCGAGGGCCAGATGCAGGTGCGCGAGCGCATGGTGGCGACGTTGACCGAGCTTATGCAGCGTCCGGACCATACGTGCGTGCTCGCGGTAAGCCATGGCTCTGCCATCAAGGAGTTCATGGACCACGTGAAGGGCGCGGCGGCCGACGAACGCGATCGTGTGCCGGGCAACTGCTCGGTGCTGCATTTCGTGTTTGACGACGAGGCCGGTACGTTTGAGCTGATTGAGATTTTTACGCAGGAGGATTACGCGCGCGAGCTGGGGCTTGAACCGCTTGTGGCTACTGCAGGTCCGCAGCGCGGATAACGCGAGCGCGGCGGCACGGGTCGCCGGCATAACTTCTCGACGCAAAAGGGGCGGAGATGCATGTACCTGCTGCATCTCCGCCTCCTGTTTGTTGAGCTGCCGATTTTTGTGCTGGGCGGTCTGGTCTTGCTAGAACCGCGCGACCTGGTGCGTGAGCAAACCCGTCGGAACTCGCGGCGCGCCGCTGGCGACCTGCGCGGCGGGGAAGAGCACGGCAACGGTAAAGTTGAACGGCTCCTTGCCGGTGTACGTTCCGGCGGAACGGGCCTCATCGGCCAGCAGCTGCGACGCCCCGGTCAGCGCGGCAGCGTAGGCGGGGTCGTCGGCCAGTGCCGGCTCCGGTGCTTGGTCGAGCATAGCGCGGATGGCCCCGACGGCGTCCTCGCGCTTGACCTCCCACGCGCGGTGCGTAATGCCCGCGGGGTCGGTGACGGCATAGAGCGACGCGCCCTCTTTGGCGGCGCCCAGGATGATATCCATGACGGGCGAGGCCTCGTAGGCGAGCGACACGGGACGAGGCTGTACCTTGAGGTCGGCGATTGCGCGCGCAGCGGCGGTCGTATCGGCGGCAACCGCGTCGCCGCCCGCCAGCGCACCAACCGGGCAGATCGCCACAACGCCCGTCACGCGCCCCGGCTCCCCCGAGCATTCGTACACGTAATACGCTGCACCCGGGTCCTTGAGCATCAGGCCATCGGCAAGGGCTCCGTGCAGAGCATCGTTGCCGCTCAGGATGCTGCCCATTGCGGGCAGCGCTTCGAGCACGCGGTCCTGAGCCGGGCGGATGCAGGGAAACGGAAGTGCTTTCATGGGCGGTCCTAACGCACGAGTCGGTTTGTTCGCGGCTTATTATGCCCCAACTTGGCCGCTCGCGTCCCAGAGCACGTTATCGGCGAGCGCGATTAGCACCTGCTGACAACGAACGATATCGGCGTGGGGCACATATTCGTTGGGCTTGTGGGCGAGTGCGAGCGAGCCTGGGCCATAGCTCATGCAGCTACGGTTACCCGTCTTGCCGGCAATGACGGCAGTGTCGGTGTAGCCGGTAAAGAAGCCGACGGTCGTGTCCGCGCCCGTCACGTCATCGGCGGCACGCTTGAGCGCTGCTAGAAGGGGAGAGTTCGGATCGCGCTCGATGGCGGGGCGGTCGCCCGTCACGGTGTAGCTGCCATGGCAGCCGGGAACGGCGGCTTCGGCGACGGCGATGGCCTGCTCTACCATGCGCGTCGCGGCGGCCGTATCGGTCGGCGGGGTCAGGCGCATGTCGACCCAGACTTTGGCGCGGTCGGGTACGACATAGGGACGGTAGCCACCTTCGATCTGTCCAAACGTGATGGTCGAAGGCCCCAGCTCATCGTGCGCGGGCAGCGCCACAAACGCGCGACGGAGCGAACACACGACCTCGGCCATGGCGGCGACGGCATCCGCGCCCTTCCAGGGCTGGCTCGCATGCGCCGTCACGCCAGCCATTTCAATCTCGAACCACGTACGCCCCTTGTGCGCCACCTGGATCTGTCCGTCGGTGGGCTCGGTGTCCAGCACCCATTCACGCGAGCCGACCCAGTCAGCATCGATCGCGGCTTCTGAGCCGCGCATAAAATCTTCCTCGTCGACCGAGCAAATGAGAGAAAAGCCGCGGTGGGGCAGCGCGCCATCCGCCACCACGCGCTCGAGCGTATGGACCAGAGCGGCAATGGCGCAGGCCAGACCGCCCTTCATGTCGCAGGCGCCGCGGCCATAGAGCTTATCGTCCCGCACGGTCGCCCCGAGCGGCGGCGTGTCCGCGTCCCAGCCATCTCCCAGGGTGACGGTATCCATGTGGCAGATGTAGACGAGTCGCGCCTCGTCGCTCACTCCCGGCACGGTAATCATAAGGTTGCGGCGCCCGGGGAGTACTTCGAGCTCTGCAATCTGCACGGCATGGAGCACCGGATGGCTCAACCGCTCCAATTGAGCCTCAACCAACACTTTGATATAGCGTTCAATCTCGCCCTCATACGAACCTGGGTCGGAACTGTCGATCCGCACGAGCCCTTGCGTAAGCCGCCAAGCAAAATCTGTATCAACCATAGGCACCTCACAGATAGTTAGGTCAACATACAGATTGTATGCCAAGAAGCGGCTCGGTGCATTTAATGGAGCGCTCACAAAAACGGGGGCGCCTCTCGTGCGAAAGGCGCCCCCGTGGGCATTCAATGTCAGTGACGGGCAGGCCACATGGGGAACTGCCCGTCAGATCAGCCGGCGCTACTTGATCACGCGCACGCGATACATCGACGGAATCTGCTTGAGCGCCTCGATGGTGCTGCTGTCCAGGTGCTCGTCGGTGTCGAACATGGTGTAGGCGTTCTCGCCAGCGGACTCGTTGGTCATACGCTGCACGTTGGCGTTGTCCTTGGCGAGAATGGCCGTGATCTGGCCGATCATGTTGGGCACGTTGGCGTGCAGGCAGGCGATGCGGCTTGCGGCGCGCGCCTTGCCCATGCTGCAGGCGGGGTAGTTGACGCTGTGCGCGATGTTGCCGTTCTCCAGGTAATCCTTGAGCTCGCTGATGGCCATGTCGGCGCAGTTGGCCTCGGCCTCGCCAGTGCCGGCGCCCGAGTGCGTGGTGATAAACGTGTTGGGCATCTTGACCGTCTTGGGCGTGGCGAAGTCGCAGCTAAACCAGCTGAGCTTGCCCTCGCGCAGGGCGGCGTCAACGGCGTCCTCGTCAATGATGGTCTCGCGTGCGTAGTTGATCAGCACGGCGTCCGGGGCCAGCAGGTTGATCTGCTCGGTGCTGATCATGCCGATGGTGTCGGCCTTGCTGGGCACGTGCACGGTGAGGTAATCGCAGCCGCGGCAGAGATCTTCGAGCGTGCCCACGCGCTGCACCTCGCGGCTCAGCACCCACGCGTGCTCAACGGAAATGAATGGGTCGTAGCCGTAGACGTCCATGCCCAGATCGACGCAGGCGTTGGCGACCTTGGAGCCTACGTTGCCCAGACCGATGACGCCGATGCGCTTGCCCTTGAGCTCGCGGCCCACAAAGGCCTTCTTGGCCTTTTCGGCATCGACCTGGATCTCGGGATCGTCGGCGTTGTCACGCACCCAGTTCATCGATTGCACCACGCCGCGGCTCGAGAGCACCAGCATGCCTAGGATGAGCTCCTTGACAGCGTTGCTGTTGGCGCCGGGGGAGTTAAAGACGACGACGCCCTTCTTGGCGTACTCCTCGACGGGGATGTTGTTGACGCCGGCGCCGCAGCGGGCGATGGCGCGGATGCCCTCGGGCAGCTCGTAGCCGTGCAGGTCGGTCGAGCGCATCAGGATCGCGTCGGCCTCTTCGGCGGTGCTCACAAATTCGTAGCCCTCGCCAAACTCGACTTTGCCGTCCTTGGTGATGTCGTCGATGGTCTTAATCTTACGCATGGAAAAACTCCTTAGCAGGTTTTGATCTAAACAGGGTGGTTTGAGATGGCTGGTCGGCCCGCGTGCTGCGGGCTAGTTAGATCGCGGACTCAAACTATGCTGCGCTTCGAAGTCCTTCATGTACGTGGCCAGCGCCTGCACG
>DAWBYD010000288.1:0-8325 GCA_052278285.1 Collinsella sp.
GCCGAGGAGCTCGCCGAGCAGAACATCACGCCCTCCACGATCCGTCTTTCCATCGGTACCGAGAACGCCGAGGATATCATTTGGGATCTGAAGCAGGCCTTCGCCGCGCTGGACGAGTAAGGCGACTTGTGCAAGGACCCCTTGCGACTCGATAGGTATAACTGCATAAAATGCCTGCTCAAGGCGCCTGTGCGAACAATGGTTGCACAGGCGCCTTATTTGCATAGAGAGGGTGCAAAAACAGGGTTTTTGACACGCTTTATGCATTCGAGTTGTGGAAAACTCCTGTTGAGAGGATGTGAGTTTTACGCAATTGACGTGCGCCTTTTAAGTAAAACCGCAGGTCGCGATTTGCTCGGGGTACTATGCAGCGCGATCGAATCACACGCAGCTCAAACGCAGCAAAAACGCACTACGGAGGTTTCCAGCTACATGAGGATTGATTCACGAAAACCGAAAACCGCCGCCCTTTCCGCCGCTCTGACCGTGGCACTTTTGGCGGGCGCCGGTGCAACTGATGCCCACGCCGCAACACTGTCCGATACGGTTGGATCTACTCCGTCCGAGACGACGCTGGTGCAGCCCGTTGACTATCGTGGCGATGGTTATGGTTCCATGCAGGAGTGGAACGCCTCGATGGAGGCCAAGCGCGATTCCCTGGAGATGCGCGCTCAGATCATCATGAATATGTATGGCGACTATGCCACCGATGACGAGCGCGCTGTGCTGCAGGGTTGCATCGACGGTGCGGGTAGCCTGTTGACGATGGGGGAGGTCGACGCCAAGTCGACCGAGCTCGATGAGCTGCGCGCTGCGCTTGAGGATGCCAAGTGCGAAGCGCTCGAGGCTGCCGCCGAGGCGGAGGCTGCCGAGGCCGCCCAGGCTTCGTACTACAACGCCGGTTATACTCCGCCTTACGCGTCTGCCGCGTCCTACGCGAACGGATCGGGCCTGACGCGCTCTGCGGGTGTCAATAACTACAACGGGCGCCGCGAGACCTATTACAGCAGCAATGTGCTTTATCACTATCGCACGGGCGAATGGACTCAGGATTCTGAGGGCTTCTGGCGCGATTCCGACGGCTATTACGTTGTTGCCGCGGGCGATATGGCCCAGGGCTCGACCTTTACGGGCTCCAAGGGTGATTGCAAGGTCTATGACTCCGGCTGCGCTGCCGGAACCACCGACTACTACACCGGTTGGTAATCTGCCATAAGCAAAATAGGCACATGATGGGCGGGCGTCTTTACTGAGCTTTTAGGCAACGTAAAGCCGCCCGTTCTTTATGTGCGTTCGAGTTAACAGAGCCCTTACCGTGGCGGTACGCTGGGCGTATGGATGCGGGGCACACTAGTTCATGAGAAATAAGGTCTTTCTCGTGGAGGAAGTGGTCTTGTGAACGCTCGAGATATCGCCGTTGCCGCCATTGCATTGACGCTTGGTTGCCTTGGTCCTACGGCCGCGCTCGTCGCAGGTGTGCAGGGGTCTTGTGGGGCTGCCTCTATTGTGGTCGGCGCGCTGATCGCGGCCACGCTGCTGGGAAGCGCAGGCGTGGTTCTTTGCCGCGACGATGAGGACGAGGTGCCGGGGTCGCAACGCTAACTGTTGTGAGATCGGCCGCCGGTCATAGACGAAGATGAAGGCCGCCGCAGGGGAAAGGTTCCCTTGCGGCGGTTTTGCTGTTAAGGCTGTTGAATGCGGCGCGTCGGCGCTACCAGCTTTTCTCGATATCGCGGATGCGCCGATAGAGCCACTCGTTTTGCGGTGCCTGGATATCGTGTTTGGCTGCGAGGCGGCAGATGGTGCCCGCGAACTCATCAACCTCGGTTTTGCGCCTTGCGATGCGGTCTTGAGCCATCGAGGGCATACCGGCGGGGTCGATTCCCTCGATGAGGTGCACCATTTGCGTCAGATCTGCCTCGGTCAGCTCAACGTCCTCGGCGTTGGCAACCGCAAGCGTCTCGCGCATGGCGGAGACAAAACAGCGGCGCTGCTCGGAGCCCGGCTCCGTGGCGCTTCCGTAGGTCCCGCCGTAGGCCATGCAGGTCTGGTTGATGCCGTCGTTGAGCATGAGTTTGGCCCACATGCGGTGCGCAATGTCGCTCTCGACGGTATGGGCGATGCCGCAGCGCGTATAGAGCTCGTCGATAGCGGCGACGGTCGCGGGGTCCGTGCCGGCCGCCGCGCCAAAGCGGATCTCGCCCGCATTGGTAAAGGTGAGCGCGCCGTTGAGGAACACGGCGTCCATGCCCTGGCAGATACCAAGAACGGTATGCTCCCAGCCAAAGCGTTCGGCAATCTTTTGCTCGCTCGTAATGCCGTTGCATAGCGAGGCGATGAGCGTGTTGGGTCCCACGACGCGCTCCATAGTCTTGAGTGCTTGGTCGAGACCGGTGGTCTTGACTGTCAGGATGACCAGATCGGCGGGCGTCGCCTCGCTGGCGCGGACGGACGTGAGATCGCAGGGCTTGCCGTTGACAGTGAGCGCATCGCCCGCGTGACGCTCAAAACGGGTGTCATCCATAACGTATTCGACGGCGTCATTGCCGAGGGCCCTGGCAATCATGCTGCCGTAGAGCAGGCCGACGCCGCCCTTGCCGATAAAAGCGACCTTGTTGATCTGCATGTGAATCATCTCCCCATGTAAAAGGCGCCCGCGTAAGGGGCGCCTGATGGATTGTATGCTGCCAGGGTGATTGGTGGGTGCGCGGGGCGGCTGTTATAAAAAAGAAACGTTTGCCTGGACGCTACGCTGCAGGGCAGACCGCAAAGACATGCGCGTGGTCATGCCCGGCTCCTTTCATCGGGCTTTTTGCTGATGTTAAAGCGGTGCCGTGACGGCTCGATTTCTGCTGCGTTACGATACGTTCTCGATTGCGATTCCACGATGTTTCGGCTGCGTGACCATTGTGTTTCGCCTTGCCGGGGCGCTGATGGCGAAGGGAGGGGCCGTGCAATACCGTGTTGACCCCAAAAGTGGTAACCGAATATCCGCTCTGGGTCTGGGCTGCATGAGGTTTCCCGGTGCGCCGGGACACCCCGATGCGAAGACCGCCGACGCTATCATCTCCCGTGCGGTGGAGCAGGGGATTAACTACCTGGACACGGCCTATCTCTATCCCGGCAACGAGGCGTGCATGGGCGCTTCGCTTGAACGATTGGGGCTGCGTGACCGGGTGTTGCTGGCGACCAAGTTGCCGCATGCTTCGTGCAAGTGTGCGGAGGATTTCGACCGGTTCTTCGATGAGCAATTGCGCCGCCTGCGGACCGACCATATCGACTATTACCTCATGCACAACATTACCTCGCCCGCCCAGTGGGAACGTGTGGTGGCGTTGGGCATCGAGGACTGGATTGCGCGCCAAAAGGCTTCGGGGCGCATTCGCCAGATCGGTTTTTCGTACCACGGCAGTGCGGCGGACTTCCTCACGATGCTCGATGCGTATGTGTGGGACTTTTGCCAGATCCAGTACAACTACGCTGGAGAGCGATATCAGGCGGGAACGGCGGGGCTCATGGCCGCCGCCGAGCGAGGTCTCGCGGTGTTTGTGATGGAGCCGCTTTTGGGCGGACGCTTGGCAGGCAAATTGCCTCCGCGGGCGCGCGCTGTTCTCGATGGTGCATGCGATCGGCATTTGCATACGCCTGCCGCTTGGGGGCTCTCGTGGGTGTGGAATCATCCCCAGGTGACCATGTTGCTTTCTGGTATGACCGATACCGCGCAAGTGGACGAGAATTCGTCACTGGCAGACCTCGCGTTGCCGAATTCGATGACGGCCAACCAGCTCGACACGATTGCGCGCGTGTTGATGGAGTTTGAGAAATCGAACCGTGTGCCCTGCACGGGATGCGGCTACTGCATGCCATGTCCCAAGGGTATTAACATTCCCGGCTGCTTTGCCGCTTACAACGCGAGCTACGCGCACAGCTGGTTTACGGGGCTGTCTCAATACTTTACGGCGAGCGCGGTGCGCACGAGCGAGCCCAAGCTGGTGAGCAATTGCGTCAAGTGCGGTAAATGCGCACGTCACTGCCCGCAGCACATCGATATTCCCGAGCGTCTCGATGACGTGCGCCGACGTTTCCAGCCTGGCCCCGTAACGGCTGTGCTTAAAGCCTTCCGCACAACGCGCTCCTCATGATCCTTTTATATCTTGTGATGGAATAGTTCCTGTTTACGGCAGAATAGGGCAACAGCAGGAACTATTTCGCCGCAACTAATGGGAGACTATCGTGGGTGACCGAGGTTTACGTAATGATTCGCGTGAGGTTCGTTGGGGCATTTTGGGCGCCGGGCACATTTCTCATCGATTTGCATCGTCGCTCAAGAAGGTCGACGGGGCACGGCTGGTGGCTGCGGCCGGCCGCACTCCTGCACATGTCGAGGAATTTTGCCGAGTGTTTTCGATCGATGCTGCGCATGGCCATGTCTCGGTCGACGATAACGGCAATGCGGCTTATGACGCGCTGATTGCCGACCCCGATGTCGACGCAATCTACTTGGCTCTTCCGCATGGCATGCATACGCGTTGGGCCTGTCGCGCGCTGCGCGCCGGAAAGGCCGTACTGTGCGAAAAGCCGGCCGTTTTGAGTGAGGAAGAGGCTCTCTCGATTGCCTCCACCTCTCGTGAGCGCGGCGTGCTGTTTATGGAGGCGATGAAGAATCGGTTTTGCCCGATGCGCACTCGCGTGAAGGACTTGCTTGCGTCGGGTGAGCTTGGCCGTATTGTCTCGATTGAAAGCGTGCAAAAGCTCGATTACGGCGAGCCTCCTTCGGGCTATCTGCTTGATCCGTTGCAGGGCGGCTGTCTATATGACATGGGCTGTTATGCGGTCGGTTGGTTTGAGGATTTGCTCGCGGGCGCGTGCGAGGTTTCGTCCCGTGAAGTTCGCTGGCGTGACGTATCGGGCGGCCGCGTCGATTGGGCCGACGAGATCCATATGAGCGTCGGCGGTATACCCATTCATATGGCGTGCGACGGCAAAGCAACATATGAAAGCCGCTTAACGATTGCCTGTGAGCGGGGCTCGTTGGAAATCGAGCGTCTCCATCGCCCCGAGCTCGCCCATGTGAAGTATTCCGACGGTCGAACGCTAGAAATAAATGCCCCGTTTGAGATCGATGATTTCTACGGCGAAATCCAGCATGCGACCCAGCTCATCTGGGCGGGGAAACTCGAGAGTCCCGTCATGCCCCTTGCCGCCACGCAGCGCTGTGCGCACATCATCGATGCGATTCGCTTAAAACTTTAGGGCGCGGGGGCATGGCGCCAGCGCCTGGAATGCCTTGGAGGCCTTTGCCCCTGATGCCCCTTTTATAACTTGCGGTGGAATACGGTCTGTTTGCGCCAAAATAAGGCACCAATAGACCGTATTTTTCCGCAACTGATGAGGGGGAGTTGGAGATGCTGACGATCGGGTGTCATCTTTCGACGACGAAGGGCTATCGGGCGATGGGGGAGACGGCGTTGTCCATTGGCGCCAATACCTTTGCGTTCTTTACGCGCAACCCGCGAGGTGGCAAGGCAAAAGACCTTGACATGGATGACGTGGCGGCCCTGCGCGAGCTTATGGAGCAAAACGACTTTGGCCCGCTCGTGGCTCATGCCCCGTATACCTATAACCCCTGCTCCGCTAAGGAGCGGGCGCGCGAGTTTGCCCTGGAGGCCATGGCCGAGGATCTGCAGCGTATGGAAGCACTGCCCGGCAACTACTACAACTTCCATCCCGGTGCGCATGTGGGGCAGGGCTCCGACGCCGGCATTCAGATGATTGTTGATACGCTGTGCCAGGTGATGTTTGAGGGCCAGCAGACGACGGTGCTGCTCGAGACCATGGCCGGCAAGGGCACCGAGGTGGGCCGCAGCTTTGAGGAGCTGGCGCTAATCATCGAGGGCGTTGCCGACAAGCGCCCCGAGCTGTCGGCCAAGTTGGGCGTTTGCCTAGATACCTGCCATGTGAATGACGCCGGCTATGACATCGTCCGCGATCTTGACGGTGTGCTTGACGAGTTCGATCGCGTGGTGGGTATCGAGCGCCTGCGCGCCGTGCACATCAATGACTCCAAGAATCCCTGCGGCGCCCATAAGGATCGCCACGAGTGCATCGGCAAGGGCTACCTGGGTAGTGAAGAGTTTGGCGGCGGTATGCAGGTTATACAGAATATTGTATCGAATGGCCGCTTGCGCGCATTGCCATTCATCTTGGAGACACCGAACGAACTTGCAGGTTATGCGGCTGAAATCAAACTGTTAAGGTCGTTGCAGCAGTAATGGCTGCCATAAAGTGGAGCGCTCCATTCACGTTATGGGTTTGTTTCAATCAGTTTTCTAATTGCAGATTCTTCCAAGCGGGTGCATAATAACCCTCAGTTTTTGCAGACCTCTGAATCACGTGGGGTCATTGGAAGGAGACTGATTATGAAGCTGAAGAAGCTTGGCGCATTTGCCGCCACGGGTGCTATGGCGCTCGCCCTCGCTCTGACGGGCTGCGGCTCGTCCAACGCCACCTCTGGTTCTGATGCCGGTTCCAGCAGCTCTGACGACGCTAAGGTCGAGAAGGTCGACGGCTCCAAGGAGTACGCGCTCGTCAAGGACGGTACGCTGACCGTCGGCACCTCTGCCGAGTACGCTCCGTTTGAGTACAAGGATGACAACGGCGATTATCAGGGCTTTGACCTTGAGCTCATCAAGGCTATCGGCGACAAGCTGGGCCTGGATGTCGAGTATGTCAACAATGACTTTGACACGCTGGTTCCGGGCGTCGCTTCGGGTGCCAAATATGACGTCTCCATCGCGGCTATCACCGACACGCCCGAGCGTGAGAAGGAAGTCACTTTCTCCGATTCCTACTACATGGACGATCAGGCTATCGTGACCAAGGTCGATAACACCGACATCACGGCCGACAACTACAGCGAGAAGCTCAACAACGCCGATGCTACCATCATCGTCCAGTCTGGCTCGACCGCCGAGTCCTTTGCCCAGGAGAACTTCCCCAAGGCCAAGATTGTCCCCTACAAGGACGCCACCGAGTGCTTCAGCGCCCTGCAGTCCGATAAGGGCGACGCCGTAGTCACCAACCGCTCTGTTGCCAGCCAGCTGACCGCCGAGCAGTTCAACACCTGCCAGACCATTAAGCAGATTAGCACCGGCGAGGAGTACGCCATCGCCATCAACCAGGGCAACACCAAGCTCAAGGACGACATCAACCAGGCCATCAAGGACCTGACCGACGACGGTACCGTTGACGCCCTCATGGCTAAGTACAACATCAAGTAAAATAGCTACTTGATTGCTCGCGGGCCCTTTCCGTTTTGGCGGAGAGGGCCGTTGCGCTTCTCTTGACGGAGAGTATTTCCGTCTCGTTTTGCCGGCAACTTCTACGATAGGAGCCACCTTGTCTCGACTGAACAAAGGAGCCGCGGAGCAGCGTTTTCCACTGCCCGCCTTGCTTCAAAAGCTAGCCTGCGCCATGGCCGTGACGCTCGCGCTGGTGTGCGCAGGGGCATATGCGCCCACGACCGCCCAGGCGCTTGAGACCGCAAAGATTACCGCCCGACCCAACACTGGTTCGGGCAGCGCTGTGGTCGGCGGTACCGAGACGCGCATTACCTGGGAGGTCCAGGCCGATGCCGATGAGGAGCTGAGCGGTCTTTCGCTGACGTTTGTCGACGGCACGACGTTTGGTACCGATGACACGCGATTGACGATGCTCTCGGGCGAGGACCTCATGGATCGTACGCCCATGAAGCCCACGTGCAAGGCTGACGGCCAGACGCTCAAGATTGATTTTGGCGAGACGGCGCCTGCCGGCGGCTATTTCCGTGTCGAGGTTTACGGCGTGACGTTTCCCGTCGAGGGCGGCGATGAGGCCTTTAGTGGCACCTATACGCTCGCCGACGGTTCGACCAAGAAGATTTCAAAAATTCCTTCCGTCGAGATCAAGGGCGTGACGGCCTTCGATAACTTCCTGGCCGATCTTAAGGAGCAGCCGTGGGTCGAGGCCTGGAACTCCAATATGTTCCTGCGCCTGTTCTTGAACCCGGTCATTTTGGTCCAAAGCCTGCCGATCGTCTTTAAGGGCTTCCTTATGTCGCTTTCGATCGTGCTTATGGCGTTTCCGCTGGCAATTCCCTTCGGTTTTGCCCTGTCGCTCATGCGCATCTCCAAGTCGCGCATCCTGCGTTGCCTCGCCGGCATCTACGTGAATATCATTCGCGGTACGCCGGCGTTCCTGCAGATCTATATCGCGTTCTTCGGGCTGCCGTTGGCCGGCGTCAAGGTGGACGACTATGTCTTGGGCGTTATCGTCATGGCCATGAAC
>DAWBYD010000289.1:0-5885 GCA_052278285.1 Collinsella sp.
AGCAGAGGACTGAAAATCCTCGTGTCAGGGGTTCGATTCCCTTCCCCGCCACCTTGAATTGACTAGGACCTCTGCAAAGGGGTCCTTTTCTTTTATTGAGGGCTCTGCGGAAATTGCGTCCCGGAATTTGGCTTCAGAGTGGGATGCGTTTTCCGCTTTGAGGCCGCTTGGGAAAGCGCGACCCGGAATCCGGCGTCAGAATGGGATGTGCTTTCCTTTTGCGGTCTTTGGCGGAAACTGCGTCCCAGATCCCGCGCTCAGAACGGGATGCGCTTTCCGGCGCTTACTTCCGACGTGCGCGCACATCTCGGCGCACCAGCTCGTGCCCACCTGTCCCAGACATTCCTCCCACTTTTGCGCCACTTTGTAGACCGTTCGGTCGCCTGTCTGCATGCGCGGGTATACTCAAATCGATAGATATGTCATGCAAGAGCGATGCGGGCTTAGCCCGTATGATTCAAAAGGGGGCAGTGATGGAGAGGATACTCGGCGTTAATCTCTCTGGCTGGTTTATTCCCGAGCCTTGGGTGACCCCGTCGCTATACGCGGCGACCGGTGCATCCAACGCGGCCGAGCTGCAGGAGGCCATGGGCACCGCCGCCTATAACGAGCGCATGCGCCGTCATTACGAGACGTTTGTGAGTGAGGACGATTTCCGTCGCATGGCGCAGATCGGTCTCAATGCCGTGCGTCTGCCGGTGCCCTGGTATGCCTTTGGCTCGCAGGAGTCCGATGCGTCCTACATCTCGGTTGTCGACTACATCGACCGTGCAATTGAGTGGGCTGCCAAGTACGACATCCGCGTGCTGCTTGATCTAGCAACTGTGCCCGGTGGCCAGGGCGATTCCAACGATTCGCCCGCCACGCCAGAGGCTGTTGCCGAGTGGCATTCGTCCACTAACGGCCGTCATGTCGCACTCGACGTGCTCGAGCGCTTGGCTGATCGCTACGGCGAGGCCGAGAGCCTGCTGGGCATTGAGCTGCTGGATACGCCGCAGATGAGTGTCCGCAAGAGTCTCTTTTCCATGACGGATGGCATTCCGGCGCACTACCTGCGCAACTTCTATCGCGATGCCTACGAGCTCGTCCGTTCGTATATGCCCGAGGATAAGATCGTCGTCTTTTCGTCGTCGGGGCATCCCAGCGAGTGGAAGCATTTTATGCGCGGCGCCAAGTACAAGAACGTCTACATGGACCTTCACCTGTACCATTACCGCGACGAGTATGCGCTCGATATCACGAGCCCCCGCGGGCTGACGACGGCGATTTCCCGTAACAAGCGCGAGCTTAAAGAAGCGATTTCGACTGGGTTCCCCGTGCTGGTGGGCGAATGGTCGGGCGCGGCGATCTTTGCCAACTCGTCGGTTACGCCCGAGGGCCGCAATGCCTACGAGCGCGTGTTTATCGCCAACCAGCTGGCTTCGTTTGCGCCGGCTGCCGGTTGGTTCTTCCAAACGTGGAAGACCGAGAAGCGCATTGCAGCATGGGACGCCCGCGCGGCGCTCGGTACGCTCGAGCGCGGCATGATTGAATAGGTTGATATGACGCAAAACAGCACCCATACGGGCAAACTCTATGTGGTCGGCACGCCCATCGGCAACCTGGGCGACCTGTCCCCGCGCGTTGGCGAGGCGTTTGCCGCCGCCGATGCCATCTGCTGCGAAGACACGCGTGTGACGTCAAAGCTGCTGATGCATCTGGGCATTTCCAAGCCGCTTGTCCGTTGCGACGAGAATGTGATCGCCAGCCGCGCCGTCGGCCTGGTCGACCGTCTGCTGGCGGGGGAGACCCTCGCTTTTGCCTCGGACGCCGGCATGCCGAGTGTGTCCGATCCCGGCCAGGCGCTGGTCGAGGCGGCGCGTGAGGCCGATGTGCCCGTTGAAGTTATTCCCGGGCCCTCTGCTTGCGTCACGGCGCTCGTTTCGTCCGGCATTCCCTGCGAGCATTTTTTCTTCGAGGGCTTTTTGGGCCGAAAGCACGGCGACCGCGTGCGGCGTTTACAGCGCCTTGCCGTGGTGCCCGGCGCACTCATCTTCTACGAGTCTCCACATCGCATCGTGGCGACGCTCGAGGCCGTGGCGGAGGTCTTTCCCCAGCGTGAGGTTGCCGTCTGCCGCGAACTCACCAAACTGCACGAGGAGGTCTTGCGCGGGCCCGCTGCTCAGCTTGCCGAGGAGCTACGTGCTCGCGGCGAGGTAAAGGGCGAGATTGCGCTGGTCATCGCGCCGCCGAGCGAGGATGAGGAGGCCGGTATCGTGCCGGTTGGCGCCGCGGCAGCGGATCCCGACGAGGCCCTGCGCGAGGATATCCGCGCCGCGCTCGAGGAGGGGGAGCCCGCCTCTGCGGTGGCCAAGCGCCTGTCTCAGAAGTATTCGCGCCGCAAGCGCGATGTCTATGCCATGGTGCTCGATATGCAATAGATGGAGGATATCCAGCCCTTGCGCTAGAATCATCCCCTGTATGCAACGTTTTTCTGGAGGACAAACCCCATGGATCAAAGCAAGCCTTCGTTCTTTATCACGACGCCCATCTACTACGTCAACGCCGATCCGCACCTGGGCACGGCTTATTCCACCATCATCGCCGACGTTCAGGCTCGCTATCGCCGCTCCGCCGGCTATAACGTCAAGTTCCTGACCGGCATGGACGAGCACGGCGAGAAGGTCGCCGAGGCCGCAGCCAAGCACAACATGACGCCGCAGGAGTGGACCGACAGCCAGGCTCCGCACTTCAAGGAGCTTTGGAGCAAGCTCGAGATTTCCAACGACGATTTCATCCGCACCACCGAGCCGCGCCAGCATCATGCCGTGCAGTACCTGTGGGAGCGCATGAAGGAGTCCGGCTACCTGTATAAGGGCAGCTACGACGGTTGGTATTGCGTGCCTGACGAGACCTACTTCACTGATACGCAGGTCCAGAAGGGCGACGAGGAGTACGGCAGCGTCGGCCAGCACCTGTGCCCCGACTGCCACCGTCCGCTTGAGCGCGTGCAGGAGGAGTCCTACTTCTTTAAGCTTTCCGCCTTCCAGGACAAGCTGCTCAAGCTCTATGACGAGCACCCCGACTTTGTCGAGCCTGCGTTCCGCATGAACGAGGTACGTAGCTTTGTCGAGGGCGGCCTTAATGACCTTTCCGTGAGCCGTACGAGCTTTGACTGGGGCATTCAGGTCCCGTTTGACGAGGGTCACGTGACCTACGTGTGGTTCGATGCGCTGCTCAACTATATGACGGCCGTCGGCTACGGTGTCGACACCGACGCGGCGCGTGCCGCGCTGGCCTATCGCTGGCCCGCGCAGTTCCACATCGTGGGCAAGGACATCATCCGCTTCCACTGCGTCATTTGGCCCGCCATGCTCATGGCCATCGGCGAGGCCCTGCCCGAGCACGTCTTTGCCCACGGCTTCCTGACCGTGCGCAATGCCGAGACCGGCAAGGCCGAGAAGATGTCCAAGAGCCGCGGCAACGCCATCGCTCCGCAGGACGTTATCGACATGTTGGGCGTCGAGGGCTATCGCTACTACTTCATGACCGACGTCGTCCCCGGCACCGACGGTGCCATCAGCTTCGATCGCATGGAGCAGGTCTACAACGCCGACCTGGCCAACAGCTGGGGCAACCTTATCTCGCGTTCGCTCAACATGAGCGGCAAGTACTTTGATGGTTGCGCGCCCGCCAAGCCCGCATCGTTCGATGCGTTCGACAACCCGCTGGCAAAGATCGCCGATGGTCTGGTCGAGCGCTACATGGCCAAGATGGACGTGCTCGATTACGGCGGAGCCAAGGACGAGGTCATGGAGCTCATCCATGCCGCCAACCACTACATCGAGGACTCTGAGCCTTGGGCACTTGCCAAGGACGAGGCCAAGGCTGACGAGCTGGCGTTTGTGATCTACAACCTGCTCGAGGCCATCCGCATTGCCGCCCACCTGCTGATGCCGCTCATGCCTCAGACCTCTGCCGAGGCCCTGCGCCGCCTGTCCTGCGAGGACGAGGCCGCGACCGACGACCTCAAGGGCATTTGCGCTTGGGGCCTGCTTGCCGGCGGTCAGCCTGTCGAGAAGGGCGAGCCGCTGTTCCCGCGTCTGGGCTAAGACGCGGCGCGCCATATCGGCAATTTGCTGTTTAGATGTAAGGGCATGGCCGCCACGGTCCATGCCCTTTCGTTTCAAGACGCCGCCATCATGCTAAGGAGGCAACTATGACAACTTCGCCTTTGGCAAACCCCACGGCAACAAGGGAGCTGCTGGAGGAGTTTGGCCTTGCGACCAAGCATCGCCTGGGCCAGAACTTCCTGATCGACAACCATGTGATCGAGCGCATTTGCGAGCTTGCCGAGCTTGCGGGCGATGAGCGCGTGCTCGAGGTTGGTCCGGGCGTTGGCACGCTCACGCTTGCGCTGTTGCAGGAGGCGGCGTGCGTCACGTCGATCGAAGCAGATCCCGAGCTCGAACCGGTGCTCGACGCCCATGCCGCCGACTATGCCAACTTCCGCTTTATCATGGGCGACGCGCTTAAGGTGGGCCCGGAGCAGATTGAGCAGGCCGCCGGCGGCGAGCCCACGGTATTTGTCGCGAACTTGCCCTATAACGTGGCGGCGACGATCATTTTGCAATTTTTCCAGACGATGTCGG
Source organism: Collinsella sp. (assembly GCA_052278285.1). Classification (GTDB taxonomy): domain Bacteria; phylum Actinomycetota; class Coriobacteriia; order Coriobacteriales; family Coriobacteriaceae; genus Collinsella. Next base: position 4,632 of record DAWBYD010000289.1, read on the forward strand.
CGCTCAAGCGTGCCGTCGTCATGGTGCAAAAGGAGGTTGCCGATCGCATTGCCGCAGTGCCGGGCAACAAGACCTATGGCGGCTATACGGCAAAGCTCGGCCTGTATGCGCAGGTGACGGGTCGCTTTGAGGTGCCGCCGCGTTGCTTTATGCCAGCGCCGCACGTGGACTCGGCCGTCGTGCGTATCGACCGTGTTGACGGCGTGGTGCCCGAGGGGCTCGATCGCGAGTTCGTGGCTCGTGTGATCGACGCTGCATTTGCTCAGCGGCGCAAGACCATCCGAAATTCCATGAGCGCCAACGGTTTTGCCAAGGACGTGCTCGATGCCGCTTTTGAGGTTTGCGGTATCGCACCCACCACGCGCGCCGAGACGCTCGATGTTGCCGACTTTGTCCGTCTGGCCCGGGAGCTAATCCATGACGCCTAATGCCGAACGCGTGACGTTTACCAAGAAAAAGAAGACGGTTGCTTGTCCCGTGCCCTTGGCGCCGCTTGCCGACACGCATGCACATCTGCTTTCGTTTTGGGGCAAGGATGTGCCCGAGACGCTCGTGCGCGCCAAAGCCGCGGGCGTCGACCTGTTGGTGACGATGTTCGACCCCATTGCCGACAAGCGCAGCGTGGCGGACTATAGCGACTGGCTGGTGCGCGAGATTCTTCCGATGCAGGATATCCCGCAGATCAAGTATCTTGCCGGCGTGCATCCGTATGGCGCGCCGGACTATACCGACGACGTTCATGCACAGGTCGTTGCGGCACTTGATGACCCCTTATGCGCCGGTATTGGCGAAATCGGCCTGGACTATCACATGGACTATGACGACGATATCGCGCCGGCACCCCATAACGTGCAGATTGATTGCATGGCGCGCCAGCTCGAGCTTGCCGTGCGCCGCAATGTGCCGGTGGAGCTGCACCTGCGTCACGAGGACTCGGATGGGGAGCGCACCTCGCACGTTGATGCGTACAACGTACTGCGCGAGGTGGGTGTGCCCCAGGCTGGTTGTGTGCTGCACTGTTTTGGCGAGGACCGCGCCACGATGGAGCGCTTTGTGGATTTGGGCTGCTATATCGCCTATGGCGGTGCGGCCACCTTTAAGCGCAACGACGATGTGCGCGAGGCATTTGCGGCAACCCCACTCGATCGAATTTTGTTCGAGACGGATTGCCCGTATATGGCTCCGGAGCCCATCCGCGGTCTTGAATGCGAGCCCGCAATGATCTCCATTACGGCAACCACGCTGGTCAACGAC
>DAWBYD010000290.1:0-2976 GCA_052278285.1 Collinsella sp.
CCTCGCGGCGGTTTTGGCATTTGCCCAGATAAAACCTGCCAAAATAAACCTGTCCCTTTTTGGTAGGTTATCGTTTCCAAAAGTGGAGGATGAGCGTCGTGCGGTTTTGCTGCTCAGTTTTGACCAGGATGTTGTGGATATGGGTCTTGACGGTGCCCACGGCAAGGAAGAGCTCGTCAGCGATCTCTTGGTTCGATTTGCCCAACACAACCAGACGCATGACTTCGGTTTCGCGGTTGGAGAGCTTGTAGGCGTTGCGATAGAAGGGCATCTGCTCTTCGATGTGTCGATCAAGATCGCTGACGTTCTTTTCCTCGGGCGCCTCCTGCATGCGAATCGAAAGCACGTGATAGGCATAGATGATCAGCAGAATCGCAAAGTAGCACGCAAAGATGTTCTCGCTAAAGTTGCGCTCGGACAGGTACAGCTTCAGCCAAGAGGGTGCCAGGCTCATGGGAACAACAAGGATGTTGTAGAAATCCTCGGCAACGATGCACCCGACCAGAATGGCGCCGATAATGAGGTGCTTTCGTTGATTGTTGACGCGCGCCTTAAGCTCGACCTGCGTGCTTTTATGCGCCGTCCAAAAGATATACAGTCCCACAAATACAAGGAATACCTGACGCATCGTGTAGTAGAGCCATTGATGCATGGGGCCGTAGGGGACAGCGACAATGACCGGCAGCTCGCTCAGGAAGAACGTTGCGACGGGAATAACAAACTGCTTTTTTGAATGTTTGTCGAGCAAGTCCATGGCAATGAGCCAGATAAAAGCTTGTGAAGCGGTCGCCACAAGGGTCCGCAACACAGGCATGGTAATTGAGTAATAGTCGCTGGCTGGAAAACTCTGGTTTTGCAACGTGTATTCAAAAAAGAAGATCTCGGTCATCTCGATGGCATAGCAAATAAAAACGCCGCTGCCATAGATAAAGAAGCGTCGACGAGACGAGGCATAGGCGGCAAGCGAAAGCACTGCCGTCACAATACAGATCACGAGTATCGCTAGGGTATAGAAGAACATCAGGGTGTTCATCTGCCACCGTCCCATCTCATTTCATCTATGGCCGAGCCCTGTATACCTTGTGGGATATAGACGTCTCAACCCTTCGTTCCATTGCGGATTAGGCGCCGAGATACAGCATAGCCGTATACCGTTCGCGGTTCTAGATAGTAAACCCCCTGCAAGCTGGCTACCTGCGGGTTTATATTGGTTTAGAGGGGGTGTAACTCCGTGAACGGTCTTTAATCCCGAATAAACTAGGTAAAAATTGCATACGGGTGAATGATGGTCTTGTCAACACGAGGCGTGATGTTCGAGCGCCTCATAGCAATAGTCGGCACGACCGGCGGAAAGGAATCGACATGGCGCTGCCTAAGGATTTCATCGACACCAACGACTTCACCAAAGAGCAGATCCTGGCTATCGAGGATCTTGGCCTGGCAATGAAGAAGGCCATCAAGGTTGACGGTTATTATCCGCACCTGCTCCGCAACCAGAGCCTTGGCATGATCTTCCAGCAGGTTTCCACCCGCACCCGTCTTTCCTTCGAGACCGCTATGACCGACCTCGGCGGCCATGCTCAGTTCTATGGCCCTGGCACCATCCAGCTCGGCGGTCACGAGTCCCTGGGCGACACCGCTCGCGTTATGGGCTCGCTGCTCGACATCATGATGGCTCGCGTTGCCCGTCACAAGGACGTCGTCGGCCTCGCCGAGGGCTCCGCTGTGCCCGTCATCAATGGCATGTCCGAGTTCAACCATCCCACGCAGGAGATGGGCGACCTCATGACCATGCTCGAGAACCTCCCCGAGGGCAAGAAGATCGAGGACTGCACCCTGGCCTTCATCGGCGACGCCACCCAGGTCTGCGTCTCCCTCATGTTCATCGCCTCCAAGGTCGGCATGAAGTTTGTCCAGTTTGGACCCAAGGGCCACCAGATCCCCGACGGCGGCCTGCACGTTGGCACCGTTGAGGAGCGCGCCGAGTTCGGCAAGCAGATGATGGCCATCGCCGAGGAGAACTGCAAGGTCTCCGGCGGCTCCGTCGTCATCTCCGACGACATCGAGTGCATCAAGGGCGCCGACTTCATCTACACCGACGTGTGGTATGGCCTGTACGACGAGGAGGTCTCGGGCGAGAACTACATGGACGTGTTCTACCCCAAGTATCAGGTCACCATGGACATGATGAACTTCGCCGGCCCCAACTCCAAGTTCATGCACTGCCTGCCGGCCACTCGCAACGAGGAAGTCGTCGACGAGGTTATGGACGATCCCGAGCGCTCCCTGTGCTGGGTCGAGGCCGAGAACCGCAAGCACTCCATCCGTGCTCTCCTCGCTGCCCTGGGCAAGCGCACCCCGCTCAACGACGAGGGTGTCGAGTACTCCGCCAAGGCCGAGCTTCACGCCGCTCTCGAGGCTCTCGAGCAGCTCTAAGCCTTAAGCCTGCTAAACGCACGTTTGCGGGCGGCGGATGCTCGTCTCCTGTCGCCCGCTCACCGAGGCTCAGGCAATTGCCTTAGTACCTTGGGCCTCGGATCTGTCCAAGACTGAGCGAAGGAGCTCATCATGAGCGACGGAAAGAAAAAGCTTTCCTTTTTGACGGTCATTTCGACCATCATCTGCGTCGTCTTCGTTTGCGAGGCCGCCGCTCCTGCTGCTGCCATTGGCAACCAGCAGTTCTTCTGGTGGATCTTCCTGATCCTGACCTTCCTGCTTCCTTATGGCATGGTTGTTGCCGAGCTCGGCACCACCTATGACGGCGAGGGCGGCATTTACGACTGGGTACGCGATGGCCTGGGCGACAAATGGGGCGCCCGCATCTCGTATTACTACTGGGTCAACTACCCGCTGTGGATTGCCTCGCTGGCTACCATGTTCCCCGACATTTTGGGCATGGTCTTTGGCGGTGAGTTCAACTTGATCGCCAAGATGGGTATCGATCTTGCCTTTGTGTGGATCGTCTACCTCATGGGC
>DAWBYD010000291.1:0-21184 GCA_052278285.1 Collinsella sp.
CCGATCATGAGACTCAGACCGTACAGGTGGAGTGCGCCGCCACCGTGACCGCTGCGCAGCTCGCTGCCGCCGTCGAGGACGCCGGCGAGAAGTTCCACGCCCTATCCGTGCCCGCCGCGTAGCAGACGCCGCCTACTGAATCCTCAGAAGTTGCGGTGAAATACGGACTGTTGTGCCGCCCTAGGCCTTTAAGCGGTCCGTATTTCACCGCAACTGACGGGGATATCCGAAAGATCGACCAGAAACGAGGACCCGCCATGATGGCAGACCACAAATCGGTGACCCGCATGCTCAAGACGGCACGCGGCCAGATCGACGGCATCTTGCGGATGGTCGAGGAGGACCGCTACTGCGTCGATATTTCCACGCAGCTCATGGCAACGCAGGCGCTCATTGCGCGCATCAACGCCGACGTGCTCAAGGCGCATATCGAGGGCTGCGTAACTTCGGCAATCGAATCGGGCGACGAAGACCTCAAAGCCGCCAAGCTCGCCGAAATCGAACGCGTCGTCGACAAGCTCTCCAAGTAATAGGGGCATTGGGGACAGACTTCTTTGCACCGTCTTGGTATTCCGGGGACAGGTATGTTTGCACCACATTGGTGCAGATTAACCTGTCCCCCTTGCTCTAAATCGGGTATAAAGGCGTGCAGCATATCGAACGAAAGGCAATTTGCATGAATGACTTTATGAAGGGTCGCAATGGCGCCGATGAACTCACCATCGTGATGGGTTTTGCCGGCATCGTCATCGCGATGATCGGATCGATAGCCCGCATCCAGTGGCTCAGCTGGATTGCCATCGCCGTAATCGTGATTGGCGTGCTGCGCGGCCTGTCCAAAAATATCGACGCACGTCGCAAGGAGAACGAGGCCTTTGTCGCCGCGACTGCAAACGTACCCGGCTTGGGCAAGTTTGTAGCCAGCTTGGGCGGCGGAGCTGCAGCGGCCAACGCCTCGCGCGCAGCCGGTACTAGCAAGGAAGACTTTGAACGTGCCAAGCGCACGGCCAAAAAGATGTGGAAGGGTCGCAAGACCACGGCATACCTCAAGTGTCCCAACTGCGGCCAGATGCTCTCCGTCCCCAAGGGCAAAGGCAAGATCCGCGTCACCTGCCCCAAGTGCCACGCCAAGATGGAAACCCGCTCCTAGCGCCCGCACGCGGGACAAATAAATCAGGTTTGTTTGTCCCAAATCTTAAGTATTTGTTCGATAAAAAAGCCGAGGCCTCGTGTTGAGACCTCGGCTTTTTGTATGCGGTAACAGAGTTGTCCCTTTGTCACACCTATGCCACGCCGTCGCGGGCGAGCTCCTCGGCCAGTGCCTCGGACGGCATGGCCATAATCGTGTCGAGCTCGGCGTCCACCTCGGGAATACGCTTCACCTTGAGTTTGCGCACCAGATCACCACTGCACATCACGTACGCCGGCTCACGCAGTGCGCACAGGTCATCGAGCGGGTTCTTGCGCGTCACCAGGATATCGGCGGCCTTGCCGCACTCGATTGTGCCGGTCTCGCCGCCCAGCCCCAGCAGCTCGGCATTGACCTGCGTGGCCGTATGCAGCGCGAAGGCGTTACTCACACCCACGTACTTGGCAAAATAGGCCACCTCACGCCACATGTCGTACTGCGTCACGAACGGGCAGCTCGAGTCCGTGCCAAGGCCCACCTTAACGCCAGCTTCCAGTGCGGCACGGGCGCTCTCGATGATGCCCGAGCACACGATGTCGCCGTTCTTCTTTTGTGTATCGGTCGAATGGGTCTTTTCCGGGTCGAGCAATACAAACGGCAGCGCCGGGCTGATCGTGCAGGTAACGCTGGGCGCACGCCCCTCGAGCTGCGTGCCCGCGGCGCCACGGTACAGCTCCAGAATCTCGGACGTCAACGGAGCGCCGTGCTCAATCGTGTCAACGCCGGCCTCAAGCGCAACCTTCACACCCTCGGTACTCTCGACATGGGCCATGACCGGAAGGCCCATATCGTGCGCCGCCTTGCACGCCGCCGCGGCAACCTCCACCGGCATACGCAGCACGCCCGGCTCGCCCACCTCGGTCGCATCGAACACACCGCCCGTTACGAACAGCTTAATGACGTCGGCACCGCGCGCATACAGGTCGCGCACCTGTTCGGCTGCCTCGGCGGGACTGTTTGCCACCTGGGCGAACAAGCCCGCACCATGGCCGCCCGGCACCGTGACGCCCGTTCCCGGCGCCACCAGGCGAGGACCTTGATACTTGCCGGCGTCGATGGCATTACGAACGGCGATGTCGGCAAACAGTGGGTCGCCCGCGCCGCGCACCGTGGTCACGCCGCTTGCCAGTTGTTGTTGGGCGCTGCCCTTAAGAATATGGCGCACGATGGCGCGCCCCACGGGATTATCGAGCTTCTTCATCAGCGCGCCCGCATCGCCCGCCGAAACCGGCTTGCCCGAACCGCACAGATGCACATGCATATTGATGAGACCGGGCATGAGATACGCACCTGCCAGGTCGATGACCTCGGCACCTGCAGGTGCCTGCGCCACAGCACTCGGCCCCATCCACGTGATGACGCCGCGCTCAACAGTCACGGCCATATCGGGTTGCGGCTCCATATGCTCCGAACCATCCAGGACGGTCGCATTGATAAACAACGTGGAACGATCGGTAGATGCCATATCGAGCTCCTCCCTCACGATTAACATGAACATTTGTTCATTATCACCTAGTCCCGCTGGATTGCTGCAGACGCATCGGTTAACGGAGGGAAGAGGGGATGTGGGGGACGGAATACGTTGCAGCCCCATCCCAGCAACATCAGGGGAATGTCTCGATCTGTAACAGTTACGGGCTCAAACAGCCGCCAAGCGTTACAGATCGAGACAAATAGACACGCGACGGCGCTGCGACAGCCCATCCCCTACTCCCACTCCTGCTCGTAGATGTTGAGCGACTTCACGTACCGCCCCTGGGCGCCCATAATGTCGCGGACCAGGCGCAAAAAGAAGCTGATGCACGAGGTGTCAAAGCCGTCCTGCAGATCCTCGGGATGCACCGCACCCGGCCCATCGACCGCCGTGTCACTCAGGCGCGCGATGTCATACAGATAGAGCTGCCCCGCCGTCAGCCAGACATCGTCGACGCAGGCGAGGCGCACCGCAATCGCACCGTCGCTCCAATGCTCCTTTTGCACGATATGCGGGTCGTAGACATCAAAGCGACGGTCGGCACGCGTATCCTTCAGCGCAACCATGCCGTTCGCAGGATCCTTGTCCAAAATGCCAAAGCGCGAGAAATACTGCGTGTCGCGTACCTGCTCGAGCCGCTTGAGCGAGGCAGGCGAAAGCGATGCCGGCGGTTCGTCAACATACAGCTCGAGCAGCGGCTTGCCATGGCGATAGGGGCGCGCGAAGAGCAGCCAATCGGTAAATGCCATGTTGTAGGCCATGATTTCGTTTTGCGAAGGCTCGGTGCAATAGCTGAGCCACGGGTCGACAATGATCTCGAACTGTTCGCGTGCCGGCTCCAAAAACTGGAACTTCCGCAGCATCCAAAAATGGGCCATGTCGGCAATATCGTTGCCGACGGCTTCGGCCAGCTGCGCTCGGTCTAAAACGTGGTCAGTCACGGCATCCTCCTCAAACTGATGAACCTCAATTTGAGCTTACGAGGAGGGCGGGCAGCCACGACCAGCGCGGGCAAAATAGGCCTCCGGCTGCAAACCAGATGCTGACCAAACACTTGACGGGATGCTTGACCGAAAATGCGCACCGCAACAAAACAGCATGTAAACATAGACGGCCAACCCGCCCTTTTGAGCCAGATACCCGCAGCCACCACAGAAACAACAGGTGACCACAGCCTAAGAAGTCGACAAATGAACACCCGTACGTCGACAAACGAGCAAATCGCTCGCAAAGAGTGTCCCCAACGACTAGACAAAAAATAACTAGTCATTGGGGACGTGCTTAAATGACTACTTTACAGCTCCAGCGCGTCGGCGACTTCGGCGGCGCAGGCCAGGGAGTCCGCCATGGCGCTCACCACGAGCGAGCTGCCGTTGCGAGCGTCACCGGCAACATACACCGGCGCGGCATCCGCGGCGACGCCCTCGCCACGCGCCGCAAGATGCGAGCCCTCGGCGGCCATCACAGGCAGCGGATGACCAGCGGTGGCGACGGGCACGCCAACGGCGTCGAACACACTGTGCTCCGGGCCCGTGAAGCCGCAGGCGATGAGCACCAGCTGCGCCGGTACCTCGTGCTCGGAGCCCGCGATGCGCTCGGGCTTTCCCGCCGACCAGTCCAGATCGACCACGCGCAGACCCGCAGCCGCACCCTTCTTGTCCAGCAGCACCTCGAGCGTATCCACGCCCCAGGCACGCATCTCGCCACCCATCGCAGCGATAGCCTCCTGCTGGCCGTAGTCGGTCTTCTTAACGTTGGGCCACTGCGGCCAGGGGTTGCTCGCCGCGCGCACATCAGGCGCCGCCGGCAAGAACTCAAACTGGCGCACGCTGCGCGCACCCTGACGTACCGCGGTGCCCACGCAGTCGTTACCGGTATCGCCGCCGCCAATGACCACGACGTCCAGGCCGCGTGCATCGATGACAGGCTCGCCGCCATCGAGCACCGAGACGGTCGAGGCCGTCAGGTAGTCCACGGCATACACCACGCCGGGCGCGTCAATATTCTCAGCAGCCAGTCCACGCGGGGCGCGAGCACCGGCAGCCACCACGACAGCGTCAAAGCCATTGAGCTTGGCCGCCACCGCAGGGTTCGTAACGTCAGCACCCAGCTCAAACACAATGCCCAGCTCGCGCATGAGTGCCACGCGACGCTCGACCACAGACTTCTCGAGCTTCATGTTGGGAATGCCGTACATGAGCAAACCACCCGGACGGTCATCACGCTCAAACACCGTCACGCGCGCGCCGCGACGCGCAAGTTCCCATGCAGTCACCAGGCCAGCCGGGCCAGAGCCAATCACAGCGACCGTGGGCGCATCCTCCCCTGCCGGCTCAAAGCGGCGCGGACCGCCATTTGCCCACTCATGGTCGCTGATCGCACGCTCGTTGTCATGGATAGTCGTGGGTTGGCCATCGACCGAACCCAGGTTGCACGCGGCCTCGCACAACGCCGGGCACACGCGACTCGTAAACTCGGGCATGGGCGAGGTGAGCGACAGGCGCTCGGCAGCCTCATCCCAGTGGCCGCGGTACACCAGCTCATTCCACTCGGGAATCAGGTTGTGCAGCGGGCAGCCGCTCGGGTGTGCCTTGCCAAAGCTCGCGCCCATCTGACAAAACGCCACACCGCACATCATGCAGCGGCTCGCCTGGGCACGGCGCGCATCGTCGTCGAGCTCCACGTACAGCGGATCGAAATCGCGGCTGCGCTCCTCCACGGGGCGCAGCTCGTGGGTCACGCGATCGATATCAAGAAAAGCACCGGGCTTACCCATGGCACTTACGCCTCCTTCTTGGTCGAAGCAACAGAGCTGGCGGCGGCGGGTACAGCGCCAGCGACACCACCCGCCACATCAAAGCGAGCGACATCGGCGGCGTCGGCGCGACCGGTCACAATGTCAAACGCCAGCTCCTCGGCCTGCGCATGCGTCTTGCCGACGGCCTCGGCGGCGGCGACAATCGCCAGCACGCGCTCGTACTCGGTCGGAATGACCTGCACAAAGTGCTTGCTCATCGAGTCGAAGCTGTAGAGCAGCTTGATGCCGCGCGGGCTCTGCGTCGCGTCCACGTGCTCTTGGATGAGTGCACGAATCTGCGCCAACTCGTCGACCGTCGGGGCCTTGAGCTCCACGCTCTCGTGGTTCACGCGGGCATCGAGCGTGCCGTACTGGTCAAAGACATAGGCCACGCCACCCGTCATACCGGCGGCGAAGTTCTGCCCGACCTCGCCCAGGATGAGCGCCAGACCGCCCGTCATGTACTCGCAGCCATGGTTGCCGCAGCCCTCGACCACCACGGTGGCGCCGGAGTTGCGCACGGCAAAACGCTGGCCGGCAAGACCGTTAATGAAGCCGCGGCCGCTCGTGGCACCAAAGAACGCAACGTTGCCCACGATGATGTTCTCGTCGAACTTGTAGGTCGCATGCGGGTTGGGGCGCACCGACACCTCGCCGCCCGAAAGGCCCTTGCCAAAGTAGTCGTTGGCGTCGCCGCACACGTTGAGCGTAATGCCGCGTGGCAGGAAGGCGCCAAAGCTCTGACCGGCCGAACCATCGCAATCGATGGTGATGGAGCCGGCGGGCAGGCCCTCGGGATGCGCCTTGGTCACCGCGTTGCCCAAGATGGTGCCCACGCAGCGGTTGACGTTGGCGATATCGGCGCGGAAGCGAATCGGACGCAGGTGCGCACGGGCATCGGCCGTATAGGGCACAAACAACGTGGAGTCGAGCGTCTTGTCGAGCTCGCTGTCCGCGGCCATCTGTGGCAGGAAGTGGCGACCGTCGGCGCCCGGAATATGGGCACCGAACTCGCAGGTCGCGCTCGCCAGCACGGGCGACAGATCGAGCAGGTTTGCTTTGCGGTTGCCCGGGACCTCGATCTGGCGCAAGCACTCAGGATGACCGACCATCTCGTCGATGGTGCGGAAGCCCAGGCTCGCCATGACCTCACGCAGCTGCTCGGCAACAAAGAGCATAAAGTGCTCAACGTGCTCGGGCTTGCCGCGGAAGCCGCGACGCAAGCGACAGTTTTGCGTGGCAATGCCGGCCGGGCAGGTATCCTGCTGGCAGTCGCGCTGCATGAGGCAGCCCATGGAGATGAGCGGCATGGTCGCAAAGCCAAACTCCTCGGCACCCAGCAGGCAGGCGACGGCGACGTCGGTGCCGTCCATGAGCTTGCCATCGGCCTCGAGCACCACGCGTGAGCGCAAACCGTTTTGCAGCAGCGTCTGCTGGGCCTCGGCAAGGCCAAGCTCCAGCGGCAGACCCGCGTGCCAGATAGAGTCGCGCGCAGCGGCACCCGAGCCGCCATTGTGGCCGCTGATCAAGATCTTGTCGGCAGCGCCCTTGGCCACGCCGGTGGCGATGGTGCCGACGCCGGCCTCGCTGACCAGCTTGACCGACACGCGCGCGCCGGGGTTGGCGTTCTTAAGATCGAAGATAAGCTCTGCCAAGTCCTCGATGGAGTAGATGTCGTGGTGCGGCGGAGGCGAAATCAGGCCGATGCCGGGCGTGGACTGACGGACCTCGGCAATCCAGGGGTAGACCTTCTTGCCGGGCAGGTGACCGCCCTCACCGGGCTTGGCGCCCTGGGCCATCTTGATCTGAATCTCGAAGGCGCTGCACAGGTAGCGGCTCGTCACGCCAAAGCGCGCGCTTGCCACCTGCTTGATGGCGGAGTTCTTGGAGTCACCGTTAGCCAGCGGGGTCTCGCGACGCGGGTCCTCGCCGCCCTCGCCCGAGTTGGAACGGCCGTGCAGGCGGTTCATGGCGATGGCCATGCACTCGTGTGCTTCCTTGCTGATGGAGCCGTACGACATGGCGCCGGTGTTAAAGCGGCGGACGATGTTGAGCGCGGGCTCCACCTCGTCGAGCGAAACCGGCGTGCGACCGTTGACATTAAAGTCCAGCAGGTCACGCAGGCGCACGGCACGGCCGGTGCGGTGCAGGCGGGCGCTGTACTCCTTAAAGGTGTCGTAGCTGTCCTCGCGGCAGGCGGTCTGCAGCAGGTAGACGGTCTGCGGGTCGATAAGGTGATCCTCGCCGCCGAGCGGGCGCCACTTGGTCAGACCTAGCGTGGGCAGCTGATCGGGAGCCGGGCTCTTAAGGATAGCGAGCGCGGCGTCGTAGCGCTCATTCTGCTCGCGCTCGACGTCCTCGACACCCATACCGCCCACACGGCTCACCGTGCCGGCGAAGTACGCGTTGACGAACTCCGGAGTGAAGCCCACGGCCTCGAAGATCTGTGCCGAATGGTAGCTCTGCACCGTGGAGATGCCCATCTTGGACATGATGGAGACGATGCCGGCGGTCGCAGCCTTGTTGTAGTTGGCGATGCCCTGCTCAGCTGTCACGTCCAGATCGCCGTGCGCCGCCAAGTCGCGAATGCACGCATGCGCGTTGTACGGATAGATGCCGCTCGCGGAGTAGCCCACCAGCGCCGCAAAGTCGTGCGGGGACACGGCGTCGCCACACTCCACCACGATGTCGGCAAAGGTACGCACGCCGGCGCGGATCAGGTGGTTGTGCACGCAGCCCACGGCGAGCAGCGACGGCACGGGCACCTCACCCGCAGCGGCGCGATCGCTCAACACCACGATGTTCACGCCGTCGCGGACCGCAGCCTCAACATCCTTTGCAAGCTGCTTGAGCGCAGCCTGCAGCGCGCCCTCGCCGGCGTCGCGGCGGTACACGGCACGGAAACAGCGGGTCTTAAAGCCCACGCGGTCGATGGCGCAGATACGCTCGAACTCCTCCTCGCTCAGCAGCGGACGCTCCAAGCGCACCAGCTGGCAGGCCGTGCGGGAATCCTCGAGCAGGTTGCCGTGGTTGCCCAGGTAGAGCGTGGTCGAGGTGACCATATGCTCGCGCAGGGCATCGATCGGCGGGTTCGTGACCTGGGCGAACAGCTGATAGAAGTAGTCGAAGAACGAGCGCGTCTTCTTGGACAGGCAGGCCAGCGGCGCATCGATACCCATCGAGGCGAGCGGCGCCTTGCCCTGCTGGGCCATGGGACGCACGACTTCGTCAACATCATCCCAGTGATACCCGAGCTTGGCCATGCGCACGGCGGCGGGCACCTCGGTATCCTCGGCGGGCGTGGGCGCGACGGGCTTGTCGAGCGCGTCGACGGTCAGCGTCTCCTCGGCGATCCAGTCGCGATAGGGCTTTTCCTTGGCGTAACGGGCGCGCAGCTCGTCGTTGTAGATGACGCGGCCGCGGGCAAAATCGACCTCGAGCATCTGGCCCGGTCCCAGACAGCCGCTCGTCAGGATGTTCTCGGGGCTCACCTCGATGGTGCCCACCTCGCTTGCCAGCATAAAGCGACCGTCGCGCGTCACATAGTAGCGGGCGGGACGCAGGCCGTTACGGTCGAGGGCGGCACCCAGCGTGCGACCGTCGGTAAAGGCGATGGCCGCCGGGCCATCCCACGGCTCCATGAGCATGGACTGGTAAGCGTCGTAGGCGCGGCGCTCCTCACTCAGGCTGTCGTTGTGGTCCCACGGCTCGGGCAACAGCATGGACGCGGCACGCGTAAGCGGGCGACCGTTCATGACCAAAAACTCAAGCACGTTGTCCAGAATCGCGGAATCGGAGCCCTCGCGGTTGATGATGGGCATCACGCGCTCAAGATCGTGCTGCAGCACGGGGCTGTACAGGTTGGGTTCGCGGGCGCGGATCCAGTTGACGTTGCCCTTGAGGGTGTTGCTCTCGCCGTTGTGGATGATAAAGCGGTTGGGGTGCGCGCGCTCCCAGCTGGGTGTAGTGTTGGTGGAGTAGCGCGAGTGGACGAGCGCCACGGCCGTTTTGACGGCGGCGTCGTTGAGATCGATGAAGAAGCGGCGCATCTGCGTGGCGACCAGCATGCCCTTGTACACGATGGTGCGCGAGCTCATGGAGCACACATAGAAGATCTTGTCGCGCAGGGCAAACTCGGCGTCGGCCTTCTTTTCGATGGTGCGGCGGCACACGTACAGGCGGCGCTCGAAGGCGTCGCCGGCGGGCGTGTCGTCCGGACGGCCCAGGAAGGCCTGCAGGATAGTGGGCATGCAGGCGCGGGCCGTCTCGCCCAGGTCGTGCGGGTCGACCGGCACCTCGCGCCAAAAGAGCAGCGGCACGCCGGCCTCGGCGCAACCCTCCTCAAACACGCGGCGGGCATCCTCTACGCCCTTGTTGTCCTGCGGGAAGAACAGCATGGCCACGCCATAGTCGCCCTCTGCCGGCAGAATCTGGCCGCACTTTTGAGCCTCTTTACGGAAAAAGTGATGCGGAACCTGGAACAGGATGCCGGCGCCGTCGCCGGTGTTCTTCTCGAGTCCCGTACCGCCGCGGTGCTCCAAGTTGACCAGAATGGACAGCGCGTCGTCCAGAATCTGGTGATGGCGCTCGCCGTTGATATCGGCAAGCGCGCCGATGCCACATGCATCGTGGTCGAATTCGGGGCGATAAAGGCCCTGCTGCTGAGCGGAATCTGCCTGCATCGCGATCCTCCCCTAGATATTTAGACAGTCAGTTGAATAGGCATACTAGGAGCATCGCCGACCCGTTGTGTTTCCCACCCGTTTCGAAACAATCGCGTAACGCACGCCCTACGAGTGGACACCGCCGACCTCAAGGACGGCAACAAGGGCCCAAGTTCGACCTGTAAACTCACCGCTTCAAACATCTCAATCTGTAACAGGAGGAGCCGATTTTGGCGCTTAGATGTTACAGATTGAGATTTTCTGCAGGACAGTTTTGGTTTATCTCAATCTGTAACATGAAGGGCCGGTTTTTGCAGCTAACTGTTACAGATCGAGATATTCCATAGGACCATTTCTTCTTGTCTTGATCTGTAACACCTAGACCCAATTTCCATCCCTAGTTGTTACAGATCAAGACATTTCGGCAACTCCCTTTCACCATCCTATTCAAATACAATAATTTTGTTAGTCATGGTTAACTTTTGAGCCTAAAACGGGTATCCTTTGCGGCGTCAAACAAACGGCACGCAGGAGCTCACCATGCTCAACCATCTCAAACAACACTTTGGCTCCCGACGCACCGGTGGTCACGGAGGCCTAGACATTGCGCGGCACATCGGCCCCGGGCTGCTCGTGACCGTCGGCTTTATTGACCCGGGCAACTGGGCCTCCAATATGGCCGCGGGCTCGCAGTTTGGCTACGCGCTGCTGTGGATCGTCACACTGTCCACGATTATGCTCATTGTGCTGCAGCACAACGCGGCGCACTTGGGCATCGCCACGGGCGCCTGCCTTGCCGAGGCCACGACCCGCTTTCTCCCCCGCTTCGTTGGGCGCACGGTGCTCGCCAGTGCCTACCTCGCGACCATCGCCACCGCCATGGCCGAGATCCTGGGCGGCGCGATTGCGCTCCAGATGCTCTTTGGACTGCCCGTGCGTGCCGGCTGCGTCATCGTGGCAGCAGTATCGATGGCGATGCTCATGACGAGCTCCTACAAGCGTGCCGAGCGCTGGATTATCGCCTTCGTAGGCGTGGTAGGACTCTCGTTTTTGGCCGAGCTTGCACTAGTCAAGGTCGACTGGCCGCAAGCCGCCGCAAGCTGGATCACGCCCAGTATGCCCACTGGCTCTGCCGCGATTATCGTGAGTGTCCTGGGTGCGGTCGTTATGCCCCACAACCTCTTTCTACACTCCGAGGTCATCCAATCCATGCATTTCGAAGGCCAAGGCGAGCAGGTTATCGAAGAGCGTCTGCGCTATGAGCTCTTCGACACGCTCTTTTCGATGGGCGTGGGCTGGGCAATCAACTCGGCCATGGTCATCCTGGCCGCAACGACCTTCTTTGCGCACGGCATTGTCGTAGACGACCTCGCCGTCGCAGCGGACACGCTCTCCCCCATTCTGGGCCCAGCAAGCTCGACAATCTTTGCGGTGGCGCTGCTGTTTGCGGGCCTCTCGAGTAGTGTGACGGCAGGCATGGCGGCAGGCACCATCACCGCGGGCATGTTCGACGAGGAATACGACATCCACGACCGGCACTCATCGATTGGAGTGGCGGTCTGTTTCGTCGGCGCAGTGGCGGCGTGCCTGATCGTCCCGAATCCTTTTGAGGGTCTCATCTGGAGTCAGGCGCTGTTGTCGCTTCAGTTGCCGATTACGGTCTTTGTGCTCATACGACTCACCAGTTCGCCCCGCGTCATGGGCAAATACGCCAACTCGCGCCCGCTCAACACGCTGCTCGTAGGAATCGGTGCCATCGTGACGATTCTCGACATCGTGCTGCTAACGGGGATGTAATTGGGATGGCGTGACTGTCCAGATATAACGTCTCAATCTGTAACACGTAAGGCCGTTTTAAACCGTCAGATAAATCAAAAGGGTCCCGGCCGGAATATCCGGCCGGGGCCCTTGGACAGAGCTCTGTATAGCTAATCGCCGTGTGTCTACGAGTTACTCCTCGACGAGCTCAAACTCATCGGGGCCGACGCCGCAGACCGGACATACGTAATCCTCGGGCAGCTCGGGCGTGTCGACCTCAACCTCGTAACCGCAAACGGTGCACACGAACTTATACGTCTTCTTCTCCTCAGCCATGATGTTCTCCTCTCGAACGCGACTGGTGATGTACTTCACTTATTAGTATAGATTCTCAATAATATAATGCAAGTATTTTTAGAACATTTCTAGCCTTGATACGACGAAGCCTTGGGCGGCGTCTTGCCCTTCAAGACCTTGTGATAGTAGTCATAGGTCAGCGGGGCCTCGCCGCTCAAGCGCTCGGCGTCCTCCACCTCGCCGATAAAGAGCAGGTGCGTGCCCACATCCACGGTATCAATCAGACGGCAGCTGAACAGCGCCGCCGCGTGCTCGGGCACATAGGGCATGCCCAGAGTGGTCTCGTGGGTCTCGTACTTGGCAAACTTGTCGTAATCGCTGCTGGTGCGGAAGCCAAAGTTGCCAATGTAGAGCATATCGGCCGTCTGATCGATCACGGTCAGCGCAAAGGCCTTAGCCGATACGATTACGCCGGACGTGACATTTTCCTTGTTCACGGCAATCGAGATGCGCGGCGGGGCGGATGTCACCTGCACTGCTGTGTTGATAACGCAGCCGGCACGCAGCCCGTCCGCCGCGGCGCTCACCACGTACAGGCCACTCGGCATCGTAAAGAACGCAGTTTTGTCCATAACGATCACTCCCCTAACCCAGGATTGAACCTCATGGATGTATGTACCCACAAAAAAGGCGACGCCCATAACGGACGCCGCCTTTGAGACATATGTGTCAGAACAGTAAGAAAGATGAGACGCCCGCAGTTGCGGTGAAATAGGGACTGAATAGTCCCTCAATCAGGCAAAACAGTCCGTATTCCACCGCAACTTATGAAGGGTGGTCAGCGATTGCGCTCTTTGAGGGCGCGGTCGATCTCGCGTTGGACATCACGCTTGGCCATGTCCTCGCGCTTGTCATAGAGCTTCTTGCCGCGACCCAGACCCAGCAGCAGCTTTACGCGGCCGTCGGTATTAAAGTAGAGCTCCAACGGAACCAGCGCATAACCACGGTTGCGAAGTTTGCCGTCAAGAAAGTCGATCTCCTTGCGGTGCAGCAGCAGACGACGCCGACGGTCGGGATCGCGATTCCACACGCCACCATGGCTATAAGGGTGGATATGCAGGCCGACGAG
Source organism: Collinsella sp. (assembly GCA_052278285.1). Lineage (GTDB taxonomy): Bacteria > Actinomycetota > Coriobacteriia > Coriobacteriales > Coriobacteriaceae > Collinsella. The sequence continues at coordinate 13,309 of DAWBYD010000291.1, forward strand.
CCAGCACTCCCCGCCGCGGATCAGCGCGAAGGTATCGGTAATCTGGCAGGCGCGCTCGCGAATCGACTTGACCTCGGTGCCACTCAGTTCGATACCGCATTCGAACGTCTCATCGATAAAGTACTCGTGATGTGCCGAGCGATTCTTGGAAATGAGCTTGCGCTCGCGCTTACTGGGCATCGCCGGCCTCCTTGGCGCCATCGGCGTTTGAGCCCGCAGCCTCGCGCTTTGCCTTGCGCTCGGCATTGAGCTCAGCATCGCTCTCGCGCACCAGTTTGATAATCGCCGCGCAGGCTTCCTCGCCCACCAAGTCGCGAGCACGCACCGTCAGGCGCGTCGCCTCCTGCTTGTCGCCGTCGCTTGCAGCATCGGTCGCGCACATAATCAGGCAGATGGCAATCTCGGCCGAAGGTGAGGTCGGAACGCCCTGCAACGCCAGCTCGCCCATCACGTGCTCGTCGCTCTCCTCGGCGGCATCCGGATAGGTGGTATGGATCTTGTTGAGCAGGCGCGTCGTATGCGCATCGTTGGGCGCCAGGCGCAGTGCCAGACGCGCGCAGCCCACGGCAGCCGAAACGTTCTCGGTCTCGGGCTCCAAGAAGTACTGACCTAGATTGGCGTAAGCGCGGGCGGCGCACTTGCCATCGCTTGCACGCTCCAGCACCGAGAACGAGAGCGATGCCCATTCCTGCTTGTCCTCGAGAGCGCGGAACAGCTCGGCCAAATCCAAGCGATAGTTGCAGTTCATGGGGTCCCAACGCACAGCCTGCATCAGGGCATTACGAGCGCTCACATAATCCTGCTGGCGAATGTAGGCAAACGCCATATCAGAGTACAGGCGGTCAAACGGCACCTCGACCTGCACGAGCTCGCGCGGATCCTTCTCCACGCGGCGATAGGCCAAGCGCTCAAACTTGCTATCGAAGCTAAAGTATTGGCGCTTCTCCTCCGTCCTGCACTCGGCGTCGATATACTCCTTGGCGAGCTCCACCAGGCGCTCCAGCAGCGGCGTCGCCGTAGCCAGGTCGCCCTGCGCCAGATAGTTCTCGGCATACGTGATGTCTTGCAAGCTGATGGGCAGATCCATGGCTACTCCTCGATCTGAGCGAAACACGGCAGGCGCCGTATATACGGGCAATACACAAAACCCGGGGCTCTTACGAGGCCCGGGCGTGCAATTTTGGTAGCCCGTACCAGATTCGAACTGGTGATCTCCGCCTTGAGAGGGCGGCGTCCTAAACCGCTAGACGAACGGGCCATATGTAGCAAATGCAATGGCTGGGATGGAGGGAGTCGAACCCCCATTGACGGAACCAGAATCCGCTGTCCTGCCATTAGACGACATCCCAATGACTGCATCGCTGCGCTCGGCTGTGCCTTTGCGCAAGAAAGAAATATACGGGAAGTCCCGCCGTGACGCAAGCCCCAATTTTGACTTTTTTGAAATTCAGTCAAATTGGCCTAATTTAGTCCAACCCGTGAAGGACCTGTGAAGCCGACCGCTGTACACGAAGGACAAAACGCCGCGAGCGGTAGCCGTCAACCGTTGGCAGATTCTACCGCGAAAACGATAGCACCAGGCAACACAATCGAGGTATCAATGATCGCGTAGATATCGAGGCGCCATGGACGAAGAGCTTGATTACCTATGGGAGACCCTGGGCCTCGAGATCACTGCTGACCTTTGGCCCGAACGGGACAAAATTCACCCCACGTTACGCCCCGCCATTACTGTGGTGCAGGCAAAATACCGCCGTGCATCCTTTTTGATCATGCGGATGTCATGGCACGCGGGACTCCCCGACCTTAAGCGAATTCAGGCAAGCCTCGTCGAGTTGTCCGGCATGCCAACCGTCATATCCGAGGCGCACCTGGAGCAGCGCCAGCGCGAGCGACTGCAACAGCAGCGGATTCCCTTTATCTGCCCTGGCGTTCAGGCATATCTGCCCTTTATGGACGAGGAGTACTGGAGCGGCAAGCCCAACAAACACGTAAAGGTCTACGATCCGCACGAATGGGCACAGCTGGCGGACTGACTGGGGCAGGCCCGCCGGCGGAAAGTGCGTCCCAGATTTCAAGCTCAAACTGGTCCCCACTTTCCCGTCGAGCCCTCAACCGGAAACCGTGTCCCACAATCGAAGCTCAGAATGGGACGTGCTTTCCGCAACCGGCCACTTTGGGAAAGCGCATCCCATTCTGGAAGCGAATTCCGGGTCGCACTTTCCGCAGCCGCTACAGCAACGCCTCGGCCCAAGCCGCTTCCCTAAAGCCGGGAATCGCAAAGTCGTCGCCCACCAGCAGCGGACGCTTGACCAGCATGCCGTCGGTCGCCAGCAGCTCGTAGCACTCCCGCTCCGTCATGCCCGCATCCAGCCGCGCCTTCAGGCCCAGCTCTCGATATTTCATGCCCGATGAATTAAAGAAGCGCCGCACCGGCAGCCCCGAACGAGCAATCCAGGTCGCAAGCTCATCAGCCGTGGGATTGTCCAAAACGATATCGCGATCGATATACTCTACCCCATGTTCGTCCAGCCATGCCTTGGCCTTCTTACAGGTCGAGCACTTGGGATATTCAACAAACAGTACAGTCATGGGAATCCTCCGAATATAGATCGGCCAACGCAGGCACACGCCACACGAGGCGCCTTCGTATGATGGGCCAATTGTAGCCCGCGGGTCACACGTTAAACGAACCGTACCCCGAATCCGCGCTTGATAAACGGCAGCAGTTCCATTGCCTCGGGCGTGATATGGCCCGCAACGTTCATGCGCTCGTCACCGGGAAGATCGACCCGCGCAATCTCAAGCTCGCCTTCGTAGCGCCCATATCCGCTATTGCTCACAGCGATCGACCCCGCCTTTCGCGGCAGGCCGGCTCCGGCATCCGTCGGCACGGAATCCGGCTTAAGCTTCGTACGTGACTCCTGAGACCTAAAGATGAGGACACTCGAGTCGGGCCGGTCGTGATGAATCTGTCCGCGCACATAGGCATAACCGGGCTCAAGCTCGCATTGCAGGTCCACGTATCCGGCGGAAACTTGAGCAAACTGCGCCCAGCCCGCATCGGAAAGATCGGGGTCGCCGACCAACACAATGTCGCAATCGGCGCCATGTGCAAGCTCAAGCATATTGAGAGCAACCTTTGACGCGCGACCGCGCTGCGCCTCGACCGTCGGCAGTCCCTCGAATACCGGCCCGCGAACGTTAGCATCACCCGGCACAAAAGCCATGATTTCGAATCCAAGCGCCGCAAGACGAAGATTCGTCCGAGCAACATCTTCAAGAGCTAAACCGGTATAAGGCTTGGGGTAAAAATTGTGGCAGGCGGCAAAACGAGTCACATCGGCGCCGGCTTCACGCCACGATGCGATTTCATCAGAACTCACCGTCGATGCATTGACCACAATGCGAAATACACCGGACAGCTCCGCGACCCGCTGGGCGCTAAAGCCATAGTCCAAACGAAGGTATTCCAACCCCAGATCGCGCAGGTCCTCGATACGCTCAAGCCCGAGCAAATCGCACGTACGCGGCCCCACATCGGCAATGAGCGCAATGCCGCGGGCGGAAAGCAGCGACAGCACATGACGGACCTTATCGGCATACGCCGCTCCCCCATCCTCGGGAATATGCAGCGAGGTGAACGCATAGCGCGCACCCGCCGCGGCACCACGCTCAATCGTCCGCTCAATATCCTGCAGAGGGCTGGAAAGATAAATCGAAATACCCGTTTTCACGCTTCAACGCTCCTTTAAAAAAGGCCGGCGGAGCAGTTAGCCCCGCCGGCACAACCATAGCATCAAGAAATCTTCCGCGCGCCGCGCGCCCTGAGCAACACGGCTCGCGATATCAAACTACTCGCCAAAGAACTCGTTGATCCTCTGCTCGTCGACGCCAAAGAGCCACGTCAGGACAAAGCCGGCGGCATAAGCAAGCAGCATAGCGGCAACGTAGCCGAGCTGCTGGCCAGGAACGACGATCAGCAGGCCAAACAGACCGGAAACGCCCTGAGAAACCGTGCCGATGTGAAGCAGCGCCGCGAGCGCGCCGCCAAATCCGGCACCCAGGCAGGCCGTCACAAACGGACGAACGAGCGGCAGCGTAACAGCATACATCAGAGGCTCGCCCACACCCAGGATTCCAACGGGAATGGACTCTGCGACGTACTTCTTGAGCTTGGCGTTCTTGGTCTTAAAGTACAGCGCCAAACCGGCACCGACCTGGCCGCCGCCAGCCATCATAAGGATGGGAAGCAGGTAATTGATACCCTTGGTAGCGCCGTCGGGATCGTTGAGCATAGCGTGGATCGGCGTGAGCGCCTGATGCAGGCCGACGGACACCAGCGGCAAGAAGCCTGCCGACAGGATATAGCCGCCCAGGACGCCCAGCTTCTCGAAGATAAAGGTCAAAACGCTAAAGATGGCAGTCGTCAGCCATGCGCCAACCGGCTGGATGACGAGCATCAGAGCAAAGGCGCCGATGATGAGCACCAGTAGCGGAGACAAGAACGTGTCGAGTGCGTTGGGCATAACCTTGCGAATCTGACGCTCCATCCAGGCAAAAAATGCGCCAGCGATGAGAGCCGCGATCATGCCGCCCGCTGCGGGGTTGTACTGCGCACTGGTGAGCGGCAGCAGAATGGCAGTGGCAGGATCAGCCGCGCCAGGCGCAAGCAGGGGCATGGCACTGTTGGCGATACACATCATGCCGGCGATGCCGCCCAGCGCAGCGGAGCCACCAAACTCACGTGCCGCGTTATAGCCCACCAAGATGGGCAGATAGGCAAACAGGGCCCAGCCCATGGAACGAATGCCCTGGTACCACCACTCGCCTGCAAGCGCGCCTGCCGTCGAGACGTTAATGACGTTGCAGATACCGTTGATGAGGCCAGCCGCAATGATGCCGGGAAGCAGGGCGACGAAGACATTGGAAATCTTCTTGAGGAAGGCCTGAACCGGCTTAGACTCGTACTTGGCCTTCTGCGCGGCCTTGTTTGTGGCCGCAGCGTCAACCACGCTCTCGTCGGCAACGCCTTTCGCAAGGCCAGTGAGCTTGGAGAACTCCTCGAGCACCTTATTCACCTTGCCCGGACCCAGCACGATCTGCATCGTGTCGTCCTCGACCAGGCCCATCACGCCGTCGAGTGCCTTAATGCCCTCCGTGTCGACGTTGCCCGCGTCTTTGACGGTCACGCGCAGGCGCGTCATGCACGCCGCGTTTGCCAGCACGTTGTCTTTACCGCCCAAAAGGTCCAGCAGCTTTTGAGCCAGCTCTTTGTTCGTCATAACTCCTCCTTGTATTGGGTATCTCGTCTGGATGTCATATCAGCTCGCGCCGCGCACCTATTGGGCATCGGCATTGCTTTTCTCATGGCCACTCACCGCAGCACGGACATGGCCTCGCGCCCGCTCAAGAGCTACCGTAGCCTGCTCGGCATCGCAGTCCAGCAGTATCGAGACAATAGCGGTTTTTACGTGGCCGCCGGCATCTGCAAGCGCCTGAACAGCGCGCTCGCGCGTGCAGCCGGTCGCCTCCATCACGATGTTCTGCCCGCGCACCACCAGCTTCTCGTTCGTCTGCTGCACATCGACCATCAGGTTTTGGTATACCTTGCCGATCTTGACCATGGCACCGGTCGAAATCATGTTGAGAATGAGCTTTTGAACCGTTCCCGCCTTGAGCCTCGTTGAGCCGGTCAGCACCTCGGGACCGGGCACGGGCTCAATGGCAAGATCTGCGCTCTCCCCGATCTTCGACCCTTGGTTGCAGGCAATTGCAATGGTCTTGCACCCAGTTGCCTTGGCGTACACAAGTCCGCCCACCACATAAGGAGTACGGCCGCTTGCCGCCAGGCCAACGACAAGATCCTTGTCCGAGAGCCCACGCTCCCGCAGGTCGCTCGCGCCAAGCTCCTCGCTGTCTTCGGCACCTTCGACAGCCTTGATAAACGCCGTCTCGCCTCCGGCAATGAGCCCGACAATCAGATCGGGTGACACGCCAAACGTGGGCGGACACTCCGAAGCGTCGAGTACGCCCAGACGACCGCTGGTGCCTGCGCCCATGTAAAAGACGCGCCCTCCGCGCTCGAGTGTCTCAGCAGCCCAGTCGATTGCTGTGGCAACCTGGGGCAACACTTTCGTGACCGACTGGACGGCACGAAGATCCTCATCGTTCATCGTCGTGACGATTTGCAGCGATGTCATCGTATCGAGGTCCATTGACCTTTGATTACGCTGTTCGGTCGTGAATTTTGTTAAATCGAGCATTTCATTCACCTCATCTTTCCTGTTTCTCGATGTAGTTTTGCTTAATGACATGCGTCGCCCGTTCGTAGTCGCTGGCAACGTAAGCAGCGTACAGGGCATCGACAACCATAAGCTGGGCCATACGCGAAGCCATGGCACCGCTGCGGACCAAGGGTTCACTCGCAGCGACGCCGAGCACGGCATCGGCCATGGTGGCAAGCTTGGATGATCCATCTACTTTGGTAACGGCCACGACGGGACAGTTGTGACGTTGAGCCTCGGCGGTGCAGTCCAGCACCTCTTGCGTCAAGCCCGAGTAGCTAAAGGCGATTGCCATATCGCCCTCATGCATGTTCTTGGCACATAAGAGCTGATCATGCCAGTCGTCGTACAGATGGCACTCTTTGTCGACACGCATGAGCTTTTGCGCCAGGTCGTGCGCGACCAAACGAGAGGCACCAATACCGAACAGATTGACCGCGCGTGCCCGCTTAAGACGGGCCGCGCATCGCTCCAAGACGGTGTAATCGAGCGTTCGCGCCGTCGCCTCAATCGTGCGCACGTTGCTTTTCATCACCTTCCCCACGATACGTTCGACGCTGTCATCCATGGAGATGTCCTCGAGGGCTACGTCTTTCTTGTCACCTAAGAGCGCCAGCTCGGCAATCAGTTCGCGCTGGAACTCCTTGTAGCCCGCAAAACCCAAACGCTTGCAAAAGCGCAAAATGCTCGAGGGCGAGGAGAACGTGACATCGGCAAGACCGCGGACGGACAGCCCGACCACCTCGTGCGGATGAGCGCTTACATATGCGATGACATTGCGTTCCGCCGGGCTCGCGCTGAGCTCACGCTCGCGAAGCCGCAAAAGCAATCCGTTTGCCATCTCAAACACCTCCGTTGAGAAGAATTAAAGACCAACGAACGATTCGTACCGGATACAAACAGCTTTTGCGGTACATTGTGCCGCATCGTGGCGCACAAAGGGCGAGCGTTCTACCGCTCGCCCCTCAAATCCGACCGCTCGGAAATACGCGCGACACAAAATAATTCAAAGAGGTTGCATTATCAGAAACGGGTTTGTTACCGGCTAGCGCCTCGCATGGGCGCCGATCGGCCGAGTCGCATGGCGCACCAACGCCGCTGCCAGCAATACCAACAGCATGGCGGTGACATAGCCCGCAGCATCGAATCCTAAATCGATAACGTCGAAATGCCTGCCGGGAACAAAGATCTTATGCACCTGATCGCCAACGGAGCAGGCGGCGCAAAAGAGCAATACGGGCACGCAACGGGAGCATACGCTCCACGGACGCCTGGAAAGGCAAACCACGACCACCGAGGCGAACAACCCGACGAAGAAAAATTCTACGGTATGGGCAACGCGACGGACGTTCGTGCCCACCCACATGCGAATGGAAGCAAGTCGGCCAGACCGGACATTCGAGGCAGCCGAATCGGTGCCCCCGGTCATTCCGTTCTCCGCCTGAGCTTCACCCGTGGCATCGACAGCCTGACCGCCCGTAGCCTGGCCCTCCACCACACGCGCGGTAGACTCGCTCAGCAACGACGTCTCCGCCGCGTCTTGCTCCGTCAGCACCCAGCTACCCGCCAGCGTTGCAGCGAACAGAACG